>JAKUQR010000003.1:0-171523 GCA_022450155.1 Gammaproteobacteria bacterium
CGTCACTCCAGATGACAGAGCTGGAACCGTTGATCTCCGAGCTGATTCAGATTAATTATGCTCGCGCCGAGGACATTGCCGATCTGCTTAAATCTATACGGGCGGTCGGTCCAGATGTCGAGACCAATAGCCTGCTGTCAGATCGCGGAAGTGTCACGGTTGATGCCCGGACAAACACCCTGTTGATTCAGGACATGGCTGGCAAGATTCTAGAGGTGAGAAAACTGATGTCCGAGCTGGATCGACCGGTGAAACAGGTGTTGATCGAAACTCGTATCGTCATAGCTAACGAGGATTTCAGTAGAAATATTGGTGCTAAACTCGGGTTTACGGGCATCAACGACAGTGGTGGTTCAATTATAGGATCGGGTTCTCTGTCAAACACCGCTACCGTGAGAACGGACGGCATCAGCGCTTCAGGCGATGGTTCTCTCAGCGTCAACTTGCCGGCCGCCGGGATCAATGGCGTGTCGCCTGCTTCATATGCACTGACGCTTGCCAAGGCGGGTGCAGGTTGGGCAGCATTGATTGACCTTGAGATTTCGGCTTTAGAAGCAGAAGGCAACGGGAAAATTGTGGCCAACCCTCGATTAATGACTGCCGATCAGCAGGAAGCACATATCGAACAGGGTCAGGAACGGATTTTTACCACGACTACAGAAGGCGAAGGCAGTGTTGTGACTAAAAAGGCTGTACTGAGCTTAACGGTGACTCCTCAGATTACCCCAGATGATCGTGTAATCCTCGACGTTTTTATCACTAAGGACTCTTTTGTCTCGCCAACGGAAGAGAGCATTAACACCCTGAAGGTTAGAACACGGGTTCTGCTTGATAATGGAGAAACTGTTGTCATAGGGGGTATTTATGAACATCAGTCGTCTGAAACTGTCAGCAAGGTTCCGCTGCTGGGGGACTTGCCTGTAATAGGCGTACTTTTCAAGAAGAAAGGAATCCTCCATAATCGTAGGGAGCTTTTGATCTTTCTGACACCGAGAATCATTAATCCTGCGCTGACAGCAGGCTGATAACCAGTGTACTTGGTGGCAACCCTCTATTGCGGTGGGCAAAACAGAAATGCCCTGTATTAAGCTATGACAAATGCAAAAAACATATATCTGGTTGGGCCCATGGGTGTGGGCAAAACCACAATCGGCAAGGCATTGGCAAAAAACCTGACCCTGGAATTTGTTGACTCTGATTACGAGATTGAACAGAGAACCGGGGTCACCATTTCGACGATATTTGATATAGAAGGCGAGGATGGATTTCGGAATCGTGAAATCCGCATGGTCACAGAACTCGCCGAGCGCAAGGGGATTGTTCTGGCGACAGGTGGAGGTGCTGTGATGAGTGAAGACGTGCGAAAAGCACTTCGTCACAATGGGCTTGTGGTTTATCTCCATGCCTCTATCGACATGCAGATGGATCGAACCCGAAACAGCAAGAATAGGCCACTGCTCAATACTGGTGTAGATCGGCGTGAGGTTCTCGAGCAACTGATGCAGGAACGGGAACCGATGTACCGGCAGGAGGCAGATGTCGTCTATGAAACCGATGGTCGTTCGCCCCAGACCGCAGCCAGAGAAATTGCTGGGGAGGTCCGGAAACTTTGGCAATTCTGAACGTAGAACTCGGCGAACGAAGCTATCCAATCGTTGTCGATTCAGGGTTGTTGTCTCGTAGGGAGCTTTTTCAGCAGTATGTGAACGCCAATGAAGTCATGGTCGTAACTGACGAGACGGTTGCGCCTTTGTACCTCGATAATCTTCTTAGTACGTTGTCTGGATTTAACGTGACCTGCCATGTGTTGCCCGATGGTGAAGAACACAAATCGCTTGCGACTCTGGCAGAGCTTTTGGATACGATGGTGGTCGCACCATGCAGTCGCGAAACCACGCTGATTGCGTTGGGCGGTGGGGTGGTTGGGGATATAGCAGGATTTGCAGCATCCTGTTACCAAAGAGGTATCAACTATATTCAGGTTCCGACTACATTGCTCGCGCAGGTCGACTCAGCTGTGGGCGGGAAAACCGCTGTTAACCATGCACGTGGCAAGAATCTGATCGGCGCGTTCTATCAACCGACGTGTGTAATCGCTGATACCGATACGCTTTCCACACTTGACTCAAGGCAGTTGTCTGCTGGCGTTGCCGAGGTGGTGAAATACGGATGTATTCGGGATGCAGGATTTTTTGTCTGGCTCGAGCAGAACATTGATAAATTGTGTCAGTGTGATGTCGATACTGTTTCTCACACCATAATTGAGTGTTGCCGCAATAAGGCCGAACTGGTTGCCACTGATGAAGTCGAGCAAGGTGACCGGGCTTTGTTAAACCTGGGTCATACCTTTGCACATGCCATTGAAACTGCAACCGGCTACGGCGCATGGCTGCACGGTGAGGCGGTCTCCGTGGGGATATCCCTGGCCGCTGATATGTCTTGCCGGCTCGGGTGGCTGAAAGAGGAGGATGCTGAACGCATTCGGGTGTTGTTGCGACGCGCCAAACTGCCCGTGTGTGCACCGGCAGATATGACAGTAGCAGATTTCATGCGCAACATGGCCCTAGACAAAAAGGTCGCTGCCGGTCGAATTCGGCTGGTTCTGCTTAAAGCCATCGGCGAGGCCAAGCTCGTATCAGATTATCCTGATGATGTCCTCGAGGCTGTGCTGGAAAGTGCTGCGGCCTGATGAACGAAGTGGTTGTTAAGCGAAAAATCTACAGCTAGTCGCGGCAAAAAAACCAAAAACCAGATAGAAGCTGTGTGTGAAAAGTGCCGGGTAGCGTGTCTGACAGACCGCACCGTCCGCGTGCTTATTTAGTGTGCTTCCCTCGTATTTGTACCCGTTAGAACCTATAGCTATACTTAAATTGTGTGGCCGTGTGGTCACCACGTAGAGGCTGTTCCCCTGCCTGTCCGCCGAACTCTGGCGACACCGATTGATCAAAGACACCGGATTCGGAGGCCTTTGACCCTCAGAATCCGGGGGAGCAGATGACGCCAAAGAATACTGCAAATGGATAACCGCTTCAGACAACCCAGACGGCCTGTCGGACTTTATCGCCCCGAATTTGAACACGACAGTTGTGGTGTCGGTTTTGTGGCCCATATAAAGGGTGAGTACAGTCATTCGATCATAGATGATGCCTATACCGTTTTGAAAAGCATGGATCACCGCGGTGCGTGCGGAGCTGACGAGAACAGCGGAGACGGCGCAGGGATATTGACAGCGCTACCACACCAGTTTCTTCAACGGGTTACTGAGCAGGAATTTGGGGCACGCTTGCCAGAATCCGGAAGTTACGGTGCTGGTATCGTATTTCTACCGCAAGTGGCAGAAGAAAGGGAGAAATGCAAACAGACCGTGGAATCGATTGTTGTGGATCAGGGCCAAACAGTCATCGGCTGGCGCCCTGTGCCGACGTGTGCTGATGAAGCCGGAATTGGTCGCACGGCGCGACTGGGTGAACCGCACATAGAACAATTGTTTATTGGCGCGAAGTCTGTTGTTGATCGCGATGCGTTTGAACGAAAGCTTTATCTTATTCGAAAGCAGGCCAGTCGTCTTTTACGCGGTGACCCGGCTATGGTACAGGCGAACATGTTCTACATCTGTTCGTTGTCGACCCGGGTGATGATCTATAAAGGCATGCTGCGTACGTTGCAGTTGATGGACTATTTCCCAGATCTGAGTGCCCCGGACTATACCACTCACTTGGCGATGGTCCACTCGCGGTTTTCGACCAATACGTTTCCAAGCTGGGATCGGGCCCAGCCGGGGCGATTCATGGCCCACAACGGTGAGATCAACACGCTTCGTGGCAACATCAACTGGATGCGGGCACGTGAAGGAGTGATGCACAGCACGCTGTATGGAGATGATCTCCAGTCAGTGTTCCCGGTGGTAGAACCAGACTGTTCCGATTCGGGCAATTTTGACAATGTGCTGGAATTCTTGCTGATGACGGGTCGGACTTTACAGGGTGCCATTATGATGATGGTGCCGGAGGCGTGGCAAAAGCATGAGACGATGTCACAGGGCAAGCGTTCGTTCTATGAGTACTATTCGGCCTTGATGGAACCCTGGGATGGGCCAGCATCCATTGCTTTTACTGACGGCCGATATATCGGTGCCTTGCTTGATCGTAATGGGCTTCGACCGAGTCGTTACTACGTAACCCATGATGACAGGGTCATTATGGCCAGTGAGGTCGGTGTGTTGCCCGTGGCTGTGGAGAACATCAAGGAAAAAGGACGGCTTCAACCCGGACGAATGTTTCTGATCGATTTCGAGCAGGGACGACTGGTGCCTGACGAGGAGCTGAAATCAGAATTTTCTCAGAAGCGGCCGTATCAACAATGGATAGAAGCTGGAAGAATTCAGCTGTCTGATCTTGCGCCCGCGCCGGATGTGCCCGGGCTGGGCTCGGACACGCTGTTACCGCGGATGAAAGCATTTGGATATACCGCCGAAACCCTGCATTTCATGCTGATTCCCTTGATCACAGAGGCCCGGGATCCTGTCGGATCGATGGGAAATGATTCTGCACTGGCCTGTCTGAGTGATCAGCCACGTATGTTGTACGATTATTTCAAACAGCTTTTTGCACAGGTTACGAACCCCGCGATCGACTCTATACGCGAAGAGATTGTAATGTCCCTGACATGCTACGTTGGGCCCGAATATAACCTGCTTGAGATCTCAGATCTGCACTGCAATCGTCTTCTGATTGAACACCCGATACTGACCAACGCCGAGCTTTCGGGGCTGAAGAGGATTTCTCATCGTGATTGGAAGTGCCAGGAAATCGATATCACATTTCCAGTATCGACGGGGGAAGAAGGCCTGTTTGCAGCGCTCAAGAGGATCTGTACCGAGGCTGAGGATGCTGTCGATCAAGGCTTTCAACTGCTGATACTGTCGGATCGCAATGTTGGAACCGATTGTGTTGCGCCAAGCATGCTTCTGGCAAGCAGTACGGTGCATCAGCATCTGGTACGCAGGGCAAAGCGTACCCGGGTCGGCTTGATCGTTGAATCCGGGGAACCTCGGGAGGTACACCATCACTGCCTCCTTATCGGTTACGGCGCAGATGCAATTAATCCATACCTGGCTTATGAAGCACTGTGGCAGGTCAGCCGTGATGGCGGTATTGATGCTGCTCAGTTTGCCGATGATGATGCTGTGGTCGAGGCTTACCGAAAAGGTGTCGCAAAGGGATTGTTCAAGGTGATGGGCAAGATGGGCATTTCTACACTTCAGTCGTACAAAGGTGCGCAGATATTCGAGGCAGTAGGACTTGCCACAGACGTTGTAGATTATGCGTTTACAGATACCGCGAGTCGTGTGGAGGGGGTTGGATTTGAAGTTCTGGCACGGGAACTGTTTCGCCGTCACGAGCTCGGTTATGCGGCAAAGGTCGATTTCCAGCCCTCGGAACTGCCTAATCCGGGCGAATTTCACTGGCGGGCCGGTGGCAGCAAACACGGCTGGACGCCGCGGATAATTGCCGACATCCAGCAGGCTGCGCGCGATAATGACAGGATGGCTTACGATCGATTTGCCGAGCAAGTCAACAATGAAGCCCAGAGCCGTTACACGCTTCGGGGCTTGATGGAATTCAAGCCCTCGACCAGCCCGGTTGAGATTTCGGAAGTTGAGCCAGCTGCTGGTATTGTGCGTCGATTCTGTACCGGTGCGATGAGTCTTGGTTCCATCTCCAGCGAAACGCACGAGACTCTGGCTATCGCGATGAACCGGGTAGGTGGCAAGAGCAATACCGGTGAAGGGGGAGAGTCTTCCGAGCGGTTCAAAACTCAGCCCAACGGTGATTCAAAACGTTCAGCGATAAAACAGGTGGCATCGGGCCGGTTCGGGGTAACGGCGTGGTATCTCACCAATGCAGATGAACTGCAGATCAAGATTTCGCAGGGGGCCAAGCCAGGAGAAGGTGGAGAACTACCAGGCAACAAAGTCGATGAACATATCGCCCGGATAAGGTATTCAACACCCGGAGTCGGTCTGATCAGCCCGCCACCGCATCACGATATTTATTCTATCGAGGATTTGGCACAGCTGATCTACGACCTGAAAAACGCCAATCCGTCGGCAAGGGTCAGTGTCAAGCTGGTATCTGAAGTCGGCGTGGGAACGGTTGCAGCGGGCGTTGTCAAGGCACACGCTGATCACATTCTGATCGCAGGAGACGCCGGGGGTACAGGTGCCTCACCACTGACCAGTATTAAGCACGCCGGATTACCCTGGGAACTGGGAATTGCGGAGACCCACCAGACCCTGGTGATGAACGATCTTCGCAGCCGTGTCGTGTTGCAGACAGATGGGGGTATGAAAACAGGTCGTGACGTGGTGATTGGTGCATTGCTCGGTGCCGAGGAAATCGGATTTTCAACAGCACCACTGGTCACGCTCGGTTGTATCATGATGCGAAAGTGCCATCTGAATACCTGTCCGGTAGGGATCGCAACGCAGGATCCGGTATTGCGTCGAAATTTTGAAGGCCTGCCCGAACATGTCGTGAATTACCTCTTTATGGTGGCAGAAGAAGCACGGGGTTACATGGCGCAACTGGGGATTCGAACTTTTAACGAACTGGTCGGACGGGTCGACTTGCTGGACACCAAGGTGGCGGTCGACCATTGGAAGGCCGACGGTATTAATCTTTCACCGGTGTTGATGCCGGCACCCAAACCAAGTGCTGACACGGGTGTATTCTGCCAGATTGAACAGGATCATGGTCTGGATACCAGCCTCGACAGAACGCGGTTACTTCCTCTGTGTAAAAAGGCCCTGCAGACTGGAGACGTTGTACAGATTGAACTTCCAGTGGCCAATACAAATCGTACCGTCGGTACGATTCTCAGTCATGAGGTGGTGAAGAAGTGGGGTGAGCAGGGTCTGTCCGATGACACCATTGTGATTCGACTAGCCGGCTCGGCTGGGCAGAGTCTCGGTGCTTGGTTAGCACGCGGTGTCACAATTGATCTTAAAGGTGATGCTAACGACTATGTCGGCAAAGGTCTTTCGGGTGGTCGGATCGTCGTGTCTCCGCCGGATGGTGCTGGTTTTTCTGCCGAGGACAACATTATTGTCGGAAATGTCTGTCTGTATGGAGCGACGAGTGGAAAGGCATTTTTCAGAGGTAAGGCCGCTGAACGCTTCTGTATCCGCAACAGTGGCGCGACGGCTGTTGTGGAAGGTGTTGGCGATCACGGATGCGAGTACATGACCGGTGGGCGCGTCGTTGTTCTGGGTTCGGTTGGCAGGAATTTTGCAGCAGGAATGTCCGGCGGTATAGCTTATGTATGGGCACTCGATCGCGATAAATTAAAGGTTTACTGTAATCTCGACATGGTCGGTTTGGAGAGTCTTTCAGGCAACGATGTCGATGAACTGGAGGAAATGATTCAATTGCATCACCATTACACCGGGTCGGACGTTGCGGCCAGGCTGCTCGCCCAGGGTCGGGAGACGATGAAGCAGCAGTTCGTCAAAGTGATGCCGACCGACTACAAGAGAATTCTTGAACAAGTACAGGGTGCATCAACGGGTGTTTCTGCTCGCAGCGCTCAGTCAGCCCCCAGGCAGAGGCTGGCTTAGGCCTATCTCCGGTTCAGGTCATTAGTCAGGCGCGAAATTCCTGGTGTCTTGAAATGGGAAAACCGACAGCATTCAAGGACATTGTACGGGTAGTGGTACCGTACCGACCGCCTGCAGAACGTCTGCATGATTTTGAAGAAATCTTTACCCCTGGCGACGATGGACATCTGCAGTCGCAGGGATCAAGATGTATGGATTGTGGTGTACCGTTCTGTCAATCTGTCGACGGCTGCCCGATCGACAATTTGATACCGGAGTGGAACGACCAGGTTTATCAGGGGAACTGGCGCACTGCGCTAGACCGCCTCCACCAAACCAACAACTTCCCTGAATTCACCGGCAGGGTGTGTCCTGCACCATGTGAAGGCGCGTGCGTGCTCGGAATTATCACTCCAGCAGTCACAATCAAGAACATCGAAAATGCGATTGTTGATCGCGGTTTTGAAGAGGGCTGGATTGTGCCGCGGCCGCCGTCGCTAAGAACCGGTAAAACTGTCGGCATCGTGGGCTCAGGTCCGGCAGGTCTTGCCGCAGCTGATCAACTGAACAAAGCTGGACACAATGTAACGGTTTACGAACGTGCTGACCGTATTGGTGGCTTGCTGATGTACGGCATTCCTCATATGAAACTGTCCAAATCAGTGGTCGATCGACGTGTAGACCTACTGCAGGCGGAAGGTATTGAGTTTCTGACTGGGGTTAATGTAGGTCAGCCTGAAGATTATCCAGCAGGTCACATGGTATCGATAATGACCGAGGGTGGCGTCGATGTGTCTCAGCTGGACAGCATGGAACTGGTCAGTCGGCACGATGCCGTTTTGCTGGCCACCGGGGCGACCGTAGCGCGCGATCTTCAGATACCAGGACGTGAGCTCTTGGGGATCCATTTCGCAATGGACTATCTGACACGAAATACCCGCAGTCTGCTCAACCATGGGCATCACAGGACCACTGCAATATCGGCCCACGACAAGCGTGTGATTGTGGTTGGGGGGGGTGATACCGGGGCAGACTGTATTGGTACCGCGCTTCGACACGGCTGTCGGAGCATGATCAATTTCGAACTGCTGTCCAAACCACCCGCTGAACGTGCTGCAGGGAATCCGTGGCCCCAGTGGCCTCTGATCTATCGTACAGAATACGCCCACGAAGAATCAGCGAATCGGTTTGGCGAGGATCCCAGGCGTTTTGCGTTACTTTCAACGGCATTTATCGACAACGGGAAGGGTCATGTTGCGGGCATCAAGACCGTACAGGTAGACTGGTCTCAGCCGTCTGACAATGCGCCATTCAGTTCGGTTCCTGGTTCAGAAGCAGTCTGGGACTGTGATCTGGTCTTGCTGTCTCTGGGTTTTCTTGGTCCCGAACATGGCATTTCCGATCCGCTGGCGCAGTCATCCGATATTGATGATGCGAAGTGGCTGACCTACACCGAACGCTCTACCTATAGGGCTGAACAAGGCAGCTATGCAACGGGTATGCCCGGTGTGTTTGCAGCAGGTGACTGTCGTCGGGGTCAGTCTCTAGTAGTCTGGGCAATCAACGAGGGGCGCAGCGCGGCGCGGGCAATGGATATCTTTCTTATGGGCCACAGTTCCCTGCCGTCGCCAGAATAGATCTATGGCTCCTCAAGCCGCTATCCCAGCCGAAGATCGACTGATCGTGGCGCTCGATGTGCCCACGGCATCTGCTGCGAGGGAGTTGGTGAATGTACTCGATGACACCGTTGCTTTCTACAAGGTCGGTCTGGAACTGTTTATGAGTGGCGATGCGTTTGGACTCGTTAACTGGTTGGCGGAGCGCGATAAGAAGGTGTTCGTCGATCTGAAGTTCTTCGACGTGCCGGCTACGGTCGGCCGCGCCGTCAGTCAGCTCAACGGTTTGGGGATCACGTTTGCCACGATTCATGGAAACGATGCGATCATGCAGGCAGCAGCCGCTGCGGCAGAAGATGTGGGGATTCTGGCGGTGACCGTGCTGACCAGCCTTGACCGAGGAGATCTCAGAGATCTCGGTTTTGACTGCGATGTGTCAGAGTTGGTGGTTTCCCGAGCCCGGCGCGCTATGGCACACGGATGCGCGGGTGTTGTTGCGTCGGGTCAGGAGACAGCACTATTGCGGCGTGAATTAGGGAACACGTTGCTGATCGTGGTCCCTGGAATAAGACCTGTCGACAATGAGGATGACCAGAAACGCACGGTATCAACGGAACAGGCGTTGAGGGATGGTGCAGATTACCTGGTTGTGGGTCGACCGATCAGAGATGCGACCGATCCCAGAGCAGCTGCAGAGCAGATTCAGGAAGAAATCTACAGGACGGCCAGTTAGACGGAATGACCAAACTACGTAATGACAGGTTGTTGCGTGCCTTGCGGCGTGAACCCGTTGATAGCACACCGGTTTGGATCATGCGTCAGGCCGGGCGTTACTTGCCCGAATACCGGGAAACCCGGAAACAGGCCGGTGATTTTCTACGACTCTGCAAAACCCCTGAGCTTGCCTGCGAGGTGACGTTACAGCCTCTCAGGCGCTTTGACTTGGACGCCGCAATTGTGTTTTCGGATATCCTGACTATTCCGGATGCGATGGGGTTGGGCCTGAGTATCAATGAAGGAGAAGGTCCCCGTTTCGAACGACCGATTGATTCAAAAAAAGCCATTGAAGTTCTGGGGGTACCGGAGCTGGAGGATGATCTGGGTTATGTCATCGAGGCGGTCCGTATGATTCGCCATGAGCTTGGCGGATCAGTGCCACTGATTGGCTTTGCCGGCAGCCCGTGGACACTGGCGACCTACATGGTAGAAGGACAAAGCACCCAGGATTTTGCGCGGATCAAAGCGCTGATGTACGAGCAGCCACACGCGCTGCATGCGCTATTGGATATTTTGACTGAATCGGTCGGCGGTTACCTCGCTGCCCAGGTTGGGGCCGGTGCAGACGTATTGATGGTATTTGATACCTGGGGTGGCGTTCTGCCACATGCCGAGTACCGTGAATTTTCGCTGTCAGCGATGCGCCGTATTGTTGAAACGCTTAAAAGCGATGAGTTGACCCGACATATTCCTGTGATTCTATTTACCAAGGGTGGGGGTCAGTGGCTGAAAGAGATGGCGGACTCAGGTTGCGATGCGCTCGGTTGCGACTGGACCACGTCACTTACTGTTGCCCGGAAAGCGGTCGGCGAACAGGTGGCACTGCAGGGCAACTTGGATCCAGCCGTGCTCTATGCAAGACCGGAGGTCATCGAGCGTGCCGTCGAGCGCGTGCTGGATGATTTTGGTGTGGGGCACGGTCACGTGTTCAATCTAGGTCACGGAATTACGCCAGGTGTTGATCCGGATCACGTCAGGGTTATGGTCGACGCTGTTCATCAAAAGAGCCGCCGAAACTGAATGTTGGACTTTGGGGATTCCAGACCCGCCTGGCCCTTGAGTATTTCCAGCGGCTTAATCGCTATAAGCGCAGTTCAGCTTATCGGCTCGTCCGTGACGCAGGCGCAAATGCAACCCTATAATCTGTTGTTAACGATCAGGGGCGGGTTAAATAATGCTCTAGTCGGCGGGGACTGATCGATAAACAAACAGAGTAACGGTTACATCAGTGTGAAGCTTGAAGAACTAGCAGTGGTTGTCGGCGGACAGTGCCAGGGTGATGGCGAGATTGAAATCACCGCTATGGGGACGCTGCAGGGTGCCGGGTCGAGTGAGATTACGTTTCTTTCAAGTTCAAAACTCAAGTCTCAACTACAAGCTTGTAATGCGGCTGCCGTGATCCTGCGTCAGGAGGATTGTTCGGCTTGGGATGGAGCCGCGATCGTCTGTGACGATCCCCACGCAGCCTATGTGCGGATTGCACGGGTTCTGGACAGCACACCCAGGCAGGAACCTGGTATCCATCCGTCCGCAGTTGTTTCCGATCAAGCGACAGTGGGGGAGTCGGTATCCATCGGGGCCAACTGTGTTATCGAGGCGGATGTGGGAATTGGCCGGGGTGTTGTACTTGGGCCAGGATGTGTCGTCGGTCGAGGTGCGGAACTCGGTCAGGACAGTCGATTGACTGCCAATGTCACAGTCTGTCACGGTGTGCACATCGGACAACGGTGCGTCGTACAGAGTGGGACGGTATTGGGCAGTGACGGCTTCGGCAATAGCCATGAAGACGGTCAGTGGGTCCAGATTCCCCAGCTGGGCGGGTTAAGCATTGGAAACGATGTTCAGATTGGCGCGGGTACTGCCATAGACCGAGGTGCCTTGGGCGATACAAAGATCGGGAACGGGGTTGTCATCGATAACCTGGTTCACATCGCACATAACGTGATTATCGGCGAACACACGGCGATTGCTGCTTGTGTGGCGATTGCCGGCAGTACGGTTATCGGCAGTCGCTGTACCTTAGCGGGTATCGTTGGGGTCGCGGACCACGTGACCATTGTCGACGGCGTGCACCTCACCGGCATGGCCATGGTGACCGGTTCCATATCAGAAGCCGGCGTGTATTCATCCGGTACTGGCCTAATGCCAAACCGTGAATGGCGGCGCAGTGCAGTTCGGTTTAGACAACTCGACGAGTTGGTCAAGCGACTGGTGGTCCTGGAGCAGAAGATTCTTGATTAAGTTGTTGATGTCTGCCTCAAAAAGAACAAACTAGTTGGGCGGGTAACGTGTCACAAAATGATAACAATAAGTCGATTCGCATGATTGGAATAACCATTAACGCGCTTGAACTCATTGTTGGCGGGTCGCAAGGACAGTGCTGATAGAACTCATCTCTGAAATACCGATTGTGTTATGGATTGCCGGAATCCTGGCGCTGTACATGGCCTGGGCGATCGGTGCCAATGACGTTGCTAATGCAATGGGCACCAGTGTGGGATCAGGAGCACTTACCGTGTGGGGTGCGATTCTCGTCGCTGCGATATTTGAGTTTGCTGGTGCATTTTTCGCAGGTGGACATGTTACAGACACTGTGCGCAAAGGTATGCTCGATTTATCTCTGCTAGGCCATGACCAGCTGATCTACGGTATGCTGGGGTCGCTTGCTGCAGCTGGAACGCTGCTGATAGGCGCAACCTGGTTGGGTCTGCCGGTTTCTACAACCCACTCGATCGTGGGTGCGATCGTTGGATTTGGTGTGGTCAGCATCGGGCCTGAAGTGGTCAATTGGGCGAAGATTGGTCAAATTGTCTTATCCTGGGTGACGTCGCCGCTGATTGCAGCGGTGATTGCTTTTGGCATTTTTCAGATTACCCGTGCAAAGGTGTTAGATACAAAAGACCCTGTGGTGCAAATTCGAAAACTGGGTCCCGTGTTCTTTTTCTTTGTCTTTTTTATCATAGGGTTAGTGACGTTATTTAAAGGTCTAAAGCCCTTGAAGCTCAACCTAGATCTGACCGAAGCATTGATGGGTTCGGTTCTATTGGGCTGCGTAGGTGCAGGCGTTGGCATATTTTTTATACGGCGAGTAGAACTGGGTCAGGAAGATCCGAAACATCGTTTCAGTCGTGTTGAAAAGATATTTGTAGTGCTCCAGATTCTCACGGCTTGTGCGATCGCATTTGCACACGGCTCCAATGATGTTGCGAACGCGATCGGCCCCTTAGCGGCTATCAGCAGTTCAGTCAGTGGCGCAGACTTAGGCGGGAAAGCGTCAGTTTCACCCTGGATGTTGGCGATTGGTGGGGTTGGAATTGTGTTCGGCCTTGCCACCTGGGGCTATCGTGTGATGGAGACTGTGGGTAAGCGCATTACAGAACTCACACCCAGTCGAGGTTTTGCGGCCCAACTTGCGGCCGCAACCACAATTGTAGTTGCGTCTCGAATGGGTATACCGGTATCGACGACGCACATCTTGGTCGGTGCAGTGCTGGGTGTAGGGCTCGCTCGGGGTATCAGTGCACTGGACATGCGTGTAGTCGGCAAAATCATTGCATCGTGGGTTGCTACATTGCCGATCGCAGCGGCATTATCAATGTTCTTCTATTTCTTTTTTAAAGGCCTGTTGATGGGCTAGGAGATAATTATGGCGTGGATTGACAAGCTTGTCGGAAAATCGCCAATCGGCCCCATGCAGAAACACATGCAGGTGGCCATACTCTGTGCGCGAGAGGTAATACCGCTGCTGGAAGCAATGGCAGCAGCTGATGACCAGGGTATTCGTGACCGTCGTGCAGAAATCGATCGATTGGAGCACGAAGCGGATCAACTCAAGCACGAGATTCGCAGTCATATGCCCAGACGTTTTATGATGGCAATGGACCGTCGAACGATGCTTGAGATTCTGGACTACCAGGACTCGATAGCGGATGTAGCTCAAGACATCGCTGAGTTGGCCGATCAGCGCGGCATGCATTTACCGGAATTGCTTAGAGAGCCTGTCTTGTCGATGGCCCACAGCGTGTTGGTGGCCTGTGAACAGGGCCAGCGAATTATTGATGAACTGGATGAATTGGTTGAAACTGGATTCGGTGAAGGGGAAGTCGCCCGGGTAGACGAGATGATCAGGGAACTGGGTCGACTCGAGAGTCAAACGGATGCCGATTTGGACCGGGCTGCGCGAGCGCTTTTCTCGATGGAGACGGAACTGGGGGTTGCAACCGTCTTCTGGCACCAGATCATTCTCTGGATTGCGAACCTGGCCGATTTGGCTGAGCGGGTCGGTAATCGTCTGCGGCTGCTTATCGCGAACTGACCAGGTGCTTTCTTGACGAATCGGATCAGGTTGAGGTGATTGAGTCTATTTAAGTTCTGACGGTCGGAAGACAAGCCAGCCAATAATGATCGTTGCCACCACCGCACCAACAAGCTGGGCGAGTATGAAACCCGGCGCATGTGCTGGATAGATACCACTGAAAGTATCGGTGAGGCTGCGGGCGATAGTGACGGCAGGATTGGCGAACGATGTTGAAGCCGTGAACCAGTATGCGGCTGTGATATACAGGCCGACCATGTAGGCCACCGCTTCGGGTCGCCAGCGTAAGGTGCCCAGGATTGTCGCGACCAGCCCAAAGGTTGCCATTCCTTCGGAAAACCACTGGCCACCACCCGTGCGTATGTGGGTGGACAATTGAAATAGTTCCTGCTCAAACATTAGGTGCGCCGACCAGGTGCCGATGATCCCTCCGATTACCTGCATAACAACGTAGGTGAAGGCCGTGCCGATGGTGATTTCCCGACGGATGAGAAAGGACAGGGTGACTGCAGGGTTGAAATGGCCACCCGATACGGGTCCAAACACAGTGATGAGTACGACCAAGATGGCACCAGTTGGAATGGTATTGCCCAGTAGGGCGATTGCAACGTTGCCGCCTGCAAGGTTCTCCGCCATGATTCCGGACCCCACTACGGTTGCGAGGAGCAAGGCTGTGCCTAATGTTTCTGCGACTAGCCGTCGTGGCAGGTCAAACTGTGGCATGACTTAAACAGCTTCCTGTGTTGATGGTGCGATACTTGAACCGATCGCCACAAGCTGCGACAGTAGTTCAGCTTTGTCGGATGAATCGATAACTAACTGAGTAAAGGCGCTTATCTGTTTGCTCAGTAGGTGGTAGGTGAGACTAAAGGCCTGTGCAATATCATCATCCGATCCTTCAACTGCAGCAGGATCTGGCAGTCCCCAGTGCACAGTCATCGGCTGACCGGACCAGATTGGGCAGGTTTCAGCTGCGGCGTTGTCACAGACTGTGAAAATAAAATCGATCTGGGGTGTAGTTGTACCCGTAAATTCGTCCCAACTCTTCGAGCGCAGGTGGTCGGTGGGGTGGTCCAGATCCCTCAGCAGGTTCAGCGCTGCGGGGTGAATCTCGCCACGGGGAAAGCTGCCCGCACTGTAGGCTCTAAATTGTCCACTACCCATTCGCTCGAGTATTGCTTCAGCGAGGATGCTGCGCGCAGAGTTGCCGGTACAGAGAAATAGCACATTGTAGTTCGTTGGAATCATACCAACCTCTTCTACGGACGTTACACAACTAAGCGGTTGCAGTGCCCCGGCGAGCCGGTGGTGACGAGAGCAGTGGCCCACACAGCTCAGGTTTGCCGTTGCAACAATCCTGAATGAGGTGATTGAGTAGTTGTTGGATGCCGTCAGGGTCTATGCGGTAGACAATTGAGCGTCCAAAGCGGGTGGAGCCCAATAGGCCAGCGCGTGTCAGGATGGCCAGATGTGTGGAAAGCGTGTTGTGGGGTATCGCCAGTTTGTGGGCGATAACTCCGGCCGCGAGACCATCGGGACCGTTACGCACCAGGAGCCTGAACACCTGTAGGCGACTGGTTTGCGCAAGTGCAGATAAAGCATCGACCGCATGAGTTTCGTCCATATTTCTAGTATTATCGAAATAGAATTCCGTTGCAAGCTTTGGGTTGGAGATTATTGGTCAGTTCGACGGAATCTGGCCGCACACGGTCTGGGGCGCATACAATGCGCCTTCGATGGTAAGGGCACGCCGGATCATATGGCCCAGGATGGTTTGGCTGCAGTCATCAAACTGGGAGCTGTCAGCGTGCGGCCGATGTTTAATCGACGTCTCGGAACCGATTTAGGAGCACGCTGTGTACCAAAACCTGGAATCTGGCGGTAATCCTCCGCTGCGGGCCGCCAGTGAGCCTGTGGTCAGGCCCAGAGATGCCAGTTCTCTGATCATAACTCGGCGGGAACGACAAAAGATATTTGTGCTAATGGGTCGGCGTAGTCCAACAGCACGGTTCATGCCCGGCGTTTTTGTTTTTCCAGGCGGCGCAGTTTCTTCCGGTGATGGCCGGGTGTTGCCCGCTGCCGAACTTGATCCCACCTATGCCCCCCTAATGGGGATTGGCAGATCCCACAGCAGGGCCCGGGCGCTGGCGATGGCAGCGGTTCGAGAGACGTGGGAAGAAACCGGGTTGCTCGTTGCTGTGCCTGGCAGGTTCAACGGCAGCCGAACGGCCTCTTGGCAGGCCATTCGATCACTCAACCAGGTCCCTGACTTGCGGCATCTGCGCTATGTGGGTCGCGCCATTACGCCGTCATTCAGCAAGATCCGTTTTCATGCCAGGTTCTTTACCGTCGATGCCAGTCATCTTAGCGGTGAGCTGCGGGGAGACGGCGAGCTGGTTGAAGTGGGCTGGTGGAATGTCGCAGATCTTAACGACCTGCCGATGCGAGGAGTAACCCGGTTTATGTTGGATCGTGCTGTCGCGCTTGTCCGCGGTGAGATCGAAGAAAGACCCGCGCCCATTTTCCGTTGGCGCGGCAGCCGCCGAGTCGCCTGGCGTTGAGGCCTACCTTAGGCACCTGAAAAATGTATCGGAACCGCTGCCTGCGATAGGCTGGACTTCACCCAGTCGCTCCAGGTGCTGGAGGGATGCCAGGGTCGACAGGCCGGCTGCGCTGTGCAGCTCGGGCTGAATATCAGGATACATCTTGGGAACCATGTCGGTGATGCGGAGATCCTCTGATTTTAACAGCGTGCAAATTGTCTCAATGCGCTGTAAGCGGTGTTCAATCAGGGCAGTGAGGTAGGGGAGAGGGTCTTTGATTGGCGCACCGTGTGTGGGCCAGAAGCAATCTTCAGTTCGTGCCAGGAGTTTTTCAAGGCTGGACAGATAATCTGTCATATTGCCGTCTGGCGGTATGATGACGGTCGTAGACCAGCCCATGATATGGTCACCGGTGAAAACTGCATTACCCTCGTTCCAGGTATAGCACATGTGGTTGCTGGTATGTCCCGGAGTGTGCTGGCACTCCAGTGTCCAGCCGTTGCCGGCGATACGCTCTCCATCGCCGACCTGTACATCTGGAACAAATGCACGGTCAACCCCTTCCTCCAGTGCTTCTGCAGCGCTGCTTGCAGAACCTCCATGAGGACCATAGGCGTAAGTGGGGGCTCCCGTTGCTGCTTTCAGCGGTTCAGCCGCCGGTGAGTGATCACGGTGGCAATGGGTGACAATGATGTGGGTAACCTGCTCGCTAGAAATACTGTCAAGCAATGCCTGAACATGGGTTTGATCATTTGGTCCCGGGTCGATTACAGCGACTTCACCTTCGCCCAGTATGTAAGTACCGGTTCCGTGGAAGGTGAACGGGCTCGGGTTCCTGGCGGTGATACGGCGAAGGCCTGTAGCAACCGGTTCAACGACACCATAGGCGAAGTCATGGTCTTTGAGAAAAGGAATTTCGACCACGTGGGCTGTGATCTCGCTTGTCAGTCGACAGTGATCCAGGTATTGGCCTCGGGATGAAAAGCTTCAAGCGGTCGGAAGCAGGATTTATACGACATTTTTTGGCAGTCCTTAATCCAGTATCCGAGATAAAGCCAATCGTACTCGATACTTCGCGCAAGTTCGATCTGTTTCAGGATAGAAAAAATACCCGGGCTTCGATGAATTTCGTCCGGATCATAAAAAGTGTAGACAGCGGATAGACCGTTGGCCACATGATCCATCACTGACACGGACAGCAGTCGACGTCCGATCCGCAGTTCAAGAATAAAGGTATCGATGTTTGAATTGATCAGAAACTGCTTGTATTTTCCTGGGTCCGGGTCATCCATACTGTCGCCAGTATGACGATCTGACTGATAACGTCGGTAAAGCGAGAAGTGTTCCTCGGTAAATCTAGCCGTTCGCAACTCCGTCGTCACAGCAGCGTTACGCTTCATGGCGCGCTGTTGTGAGCGGTTGAATTTGAATTCTTGTACCGGGATCCGGACTGAACGGCACTGGTCACACTGCGGGCAATGAGGTCGGTAGTAAAGCGTACCGTTACGGCGGAAACCATTGTCAATCAGGCTGTCATACAGAGCAGGGGTGACATCGAAGCGTGGGTCAACCAGGAGATTTGCCGCTGTCCGATCCAACAGGTAGGGACAGCGGTGCTGTGTTGACTTGTATAGGTCCGGGGCAGACTGTTGACGCGTCATAGTAGATCCAGACTGTCAAAACAGTAGTTCCAAATGTCAGGCTGCGATTCGACCGCAAGCGCAGCCTGCAGTTGTCCCGAAAACCTGGCGCGGGGGATATTCTGGGCACCCAAAGAGAAAAGGTGCTTTGAGGGCACCTGGCAGTCAATCAGTTGAAAGTTCTTCTCAGAAATAATTCTGACCAGTGCAGTCAAGGCGGTCTTGGACGCATCTGTTGAGCAACTGAACATGCTTTCACCAAAAAACACTCCCCCAATTGCGACACCATACAGCCCACCAACGAGTTTCATCTGATCCCAGACTTCGAGCGAATGTGCATATCCTGACTCATTAAGCGTCGTGTAGGCTTTGATCATCTCTGGCATGATCCATGTACCACTGTCATCGCTGCTGTCTCTCGGTTTGGCACAGGCCTGAATTACACTGCTGAAATTTTGATCACTTGTAACGCGGTATCCTCGGTGGCGCAGTGTTTTCTTCAAAGAGCGACTTATCTTGAGTGCATCGGGATAGAGTACAGTCCTGGGATCGGGTGACCACCACAGTATGGGTTGGTCGGTGCTGTACCAGGGAAATATTCCCCGGCGGTAGGCGCTGAGCAGTCGCCCGCTGCTGAGGTCACCACCCATTGCAAGCAGGCCCTCAGGTGTGGCTGCTTCAAGAGGCGGAAAAGTATAGTGTTCAACTGGTCCTGACATTGTGACTCAGATTCTAGCGAAAAAATTCAGTTGGTGTTTAACGTCTCAATCAGCCTATAGCTGTTGCTGGTTAGGCTGTAGATTTGCAGGTTTTATATGCACTAGGTACGTTTAAAGGGGGAATGCTGTTCCAATATATCGGTGTAGCGCTCGATTTCCTGCTGTTCCTCACGGGTATAGCGCTGTATGGCATCGTGGAAGCCGGTGTGGCTGAGCCAGTGCGCCGACCGGGTGATGGTCGGCATCAGGCCTCTGCTCAGTTTGTGTTCTCCCTGAGCACCTGCCTCAAAAATTGGGAATCCCTGTTCAATGCAGTATTCAATTGGGGTGTAATAGCAGACCTCAAAGTGAAGATCCGGAATCTGTTCTACCGAGCCCCAGTAACGGCCATACAGGGCGCTGTCAGCACAAATAAAAAATGCAGCCGCAACATCTCGTTCGCCGCGCCGTGCCAGTAGCAGTCGAACCTGTGCAGGCATCGTTCGGCACAGTGTTTCAAAAAATTCCTGGTTCAGGTAAAGGAACGAGCCGTGTTCCGCAATCGTTTGGTGATAACAGGTGTAAAAGAACGACAGCTGCTGTTCGCTGATTTCATCACCACGGAGCCAGCACAGGTTGACTCCCGCATCACGTACCCGGCGTCTTTCGCGCCTGATATTTTTTCGTTTTTTCGACGACAAGGACTGTAGAAAGTGTTCGAAGCTCAGGTATTGCTGGTTACGCCAGTGAAACTGGTTACTCGTTCGATCAATGAAGTCCTGGGTTCGAAAATACCGGTTGTCTGATTCGGTCAAAAACAAGCAATGAATAGAAGAAACCTCGAGTTTTTTGCCAAGGTTGCGCAGTCCCTGCACCAAGGTGGATGCCAGCAGATCGCGGTTTTGTCGCGGGTGAGTCAGCAGTCTTGGTCCTGTTATCGGCGTAAATGGTACTGTGGTTACTAGTTTTGGGTAGTAATCAAGCCCTGATTGCTGGTACGCTCTTGCCCATGCCCAGTCAAAGATGAATTCACCGTAGGAGTGATACTTAAGATAGCAGGGCATGGCACCAATCAGATCGTTACCCCGGGCCAGTGTGAGGTGGCAGGGCGACCAGCCGGTATCATCACAGACTGCACCACTTGTCTCCAGTGCATGCAGAAACTCATAACGCAAGGTGGGCGCATCGTGCGGTACAACACGGTTCCAACTGTGTGAGTCAATCTCCTGGAGACCCTTGTGTATTGTGAGAGTCAGCCCGGAAGAACTATTATCGAACTCACGGCGCTGTTCAGGGAGTTCTGAGGTGCCATTATCTTGACCAGTGATCAATGAAAACACTCCTCATCGGGCTTGCTCAGTTCAATTTTCACGTTGGTGATATTACCGGCAATGTTCGCCGAATTGTCAGCGCCTGCGAACAGGCTAAGGACACGCTGGGGTGCAGAATTGTGGTTTTCCCCGAGCTTGCGGTTACCGGCTACCCACCTGAAGACCTGCTTTTCCGCCAGGATTTTCTGGAGGAGGCTGAATCGGGTGTCACTGCTATTGCTGCCGCAGTTCATGACGTGTGTGTGGTGGTAGGACACCCCAGCCTGGACGGTGGGTTTGTCCGAAATTCGGCATCGGTGATAGACGGTGGTGAAATCATTGCCAGGTATCACAAGCGGGAACTCCCAAACTACAGCGTATTCGACGAAAAACGATACTTCAAGTCCGGTGACGAGTCCTGCGTGGTATCGATTGATGGGGTAGCAGTCGCGATCACCGTTTGTGAAGACATTTGGCATCCTGGACCGACTGAGGAAAGCATCGCCGCAGGCGCGCAGATCATACTCAATCTTAATGCTTCTCCGTTTCATGTCCACAAAAGGGCCGTACGGGAAAACGAGGTTGTGGCCGAACGTGCAAGATCCGGCCGAGTGCCGATTGTTTATGTCAATCTCGTCGGCGGTCAGGATGAACTTGTATTCGATGGTGGCTCATTCAGCGTTAACCGCAGTGGTGAAGTGGTACAGCGGAGTCCGATTTTCGTCGAGCATCTGGCGTCTGTGGCCTACTGCAATGGCGATCTCACTGCTGTGGCATCTGAGAGCACAGCTGGACTGCCTGAAGTTGAAGAAAGCGTCTACCAGGCGCTGGTTACGGGAACGAGGGATTACGTCCTGAAAAATGGATTTCAAGGTGTTGTACTTGGACTGTCCGGAGGCATCGATTCTGCACTGACCATGGCGATTGCCGTTGATGCGCTCGGGCCGGAGCGTGTGCAGGCCATCCTGATGCCCTCACGTTATACACGGGAGATCAGTGTTGACGATGCCCGACAGGAGGCACTGTCTTTGAGGGTTGAGCACCACACCATTGAAATTGAGTCTCTGGTTAATGCTTATGACCGCGAACTCGCGACCCTGTTTGAAGGGTATGGACCCGATACCACGGAAGAAAATCTGCAGGCAAGAATTCGGGGGAACCTGTTGATGGCGATATCCAACAAGACAGGCCGCCTGGTGCTGACAACGGGTAATAAGAGTGAAATGGCCGTAGGCTATGCGACACTGTACGGGGACATGGCTGGCGGTTTCGCGGTCATCAAAGATGTGCCAAAGACGTTTGTCTACCGTCTGGCCCGCTATCGTAATGAAATATCTGCAGTGATTCCGGACCGGGTGATCACGCGGGCCCCTTCTGCTGAACTGGCGCCGGATCAGAAAGATGAAGACAGCCTGCCACCTTACGATGTGCTGGACCCTATCCTGGAAGCTTATATTGAAAAAGATCAGTCACCCACACAGATCGTCTCGGCTGGCTATGACGCGGTGCTGGTGGATCGGGTCATCGGCCTGGTTAATCGCAACGAGTACAAACGCCGGCAGGCGCCTCCAGGAGTGAAAATTACACAGCGTGCATTTGGTCGGGATCGACGCTACCCGATCACTTCCCGCTTCCGTTAGACCCGGTGTCAGTGATTTTCGGGTAGGTAGCTGCTGTGAGGATAGTTCAAACGAAGCACTCGCTCCGCATCGTGGCCTAACTCGGCCAAACCCATTTCTTTGTAGGCTTCGATCATCACTTCGAGTGCATGTTCAGCAGCCGACGATGTCTGATAGGTTTCCAATACCTGTTTAGCGCGATTGAGTGCAGCGACGTGTGCACCGCGTGCATGGTAATACCGTGCAATTTGAACGTCGTGCATGGCGAGGACATTAACGATCTCTACCAGTCTTTTCTTGGCATCCGGCGCATAGGTGCTGTTGGGAAATCGTGTGACAAGTTCGCGATAGGCGTCAAAGGCGTCGCGTACGGGTCCAGTATCGTGGGCGCTGGGATCACTGCCTGTTATCGCACTCAGAAAGCCGCGTTCAGGCTTAAAGCCAGCTAGACCTTTGAGATAGTAGGCATAGTCGACATTGGCATGGACCGGGTGCATTTGAATGAATCGGTCGGCCTCAGCAATGGCCAATGCGGGCCGGTTGCTTTTGTAATATACGTAGGCGATTTCAAGTTGAGCTTGCTCGGAAAATACGCCGTAAGGAAATCTGCCTTGTAATTTTCGATAGTAGGTGATTGCCTCTTCCCAATATTCTCCCTCTGCCTGTTCACGGGCGGCCTGCAGAAACATTTCCGCGGTCCAGTTCAGAGTTTCGTCTTCGTCCTCCAACAGAGAACAACCTCCAACCAGACTGGTCAGCAGGAGGATTATCAGGGCGAACCTATACGTTTTTGGCATTATTAGAGGAACTCGGTCGTCGTTTCAATAAATTATACTGCTGGCCTGAAGGCACGAGGTAATCGATTGTTGCTCCCATGGAAGATGGCACGACAGTGATGAATGCGGTAATCCCCGATCGCGCGCGCGGGGAGCGACTGGACAAGGTCCTGACAGCGGTATTTCCGCCTTACTCCCGTTCACAGCTACAACTGTGGATCCGGCAAGGGCGGGTAACTATACAGGGACGGATTCCCCAAGGGCGGCAACTGGTATCGGGAGGGGAAGCCGTTCGCCTCGAAGTGCCCCGACCAGAGCCTGTGGCCTGGCAGCCTCAGGACCTGCCACTTGAGCTGGTCTATGAAGATGCCGATATTCTCGTCATCGATAAACCAGCCGGCCTGGTTGTTCATCCGGGTGCAGGTAATCCTGTTGGCACATTGGCTAATGCCATTCTTTATCACTTTCCGGAGCTGGCTGCATTACCCCGTGCCGGCCTGGTCCACCGCATCGATAAAGACACAACCGGCTTGCTGGTTGTAGCTCGAAATGAACATGCCCGCAGCGAGTTGATTCGCGCACTCGAGTGCCACGCGGTGTCTCGGTGCTACCTGGCGGTGGTTGACGGAATACCAATTTCCGGTGGGACCGTGGATCAACCCATTGGTCGTCACCCGCGAAACCGTTTACGGATGGCAGTGAGTCCAGTTGGCAAACCTGCGGTAACACGTTATCGGGTCGAGGAGAAATTTCGTGCTCACGCGCTTATATCGGTTGAACTGGAGACCGGCCGCACCCATCAGATTCGAGTACACCTTTCCTGGGCCGGTTACCCGTTGGTTGGTGATGCACTCTACGGGCGACGTCTCCGCATACCAGCGGGTGCAAGTAATAAGTTCGCCGAAACGCTCCGGGGATTTAAACGACAGGCATTGCACGCCCGCTCACTGACCCTGGCGCATCCGCGAACAGGTGAATCCCTGGATTGGAAGAGCCCAGAGCCGCCTGATCTGGCGCAACTCTTAAGCACTTTGCGCTCAGAGCAGTGATCCGATCCATGACAGAGACTGAGATCGACTATGTAAGCCCACAGTGGTCAGCACCTTTTCATGTGCGGGCACTGACGACGCTGCGTTTAGGGGGATACAGTAAAGGCGATTATCAAGGACTCAATCTCGCTGACCATGTCGGTGACGATGCCGCTCACGTGGCGAAGAACCGCAGCCTGATACGGTCGAGCGCTGGCTGTCCAGCTGACCCGCACTGGCTGGAACAAGTGCATGGCAGTCAGGTTGTTCAACTCGACGATGGCGATTTTTCTGGTCTTGCCGACGGCAGCATCTCCCTTAGCCGTGGGGCTGTCTGTGCCGTTCTAAGCGCCGATTGTGTGCCGTTGTTTATAACCGACAGGCCCGGTCAATTCGTCGCATTACTCCACGTCGGTTGGCGTGGACTGGAAGCGGGAATTGTCGAGTCCGGATTGGACCTTATTCCCCAACCGATGGCCCAAGTTCTCGCCTGGATCGGACCGGCGATTGGGCCCACTGTCTACGAGGTGGGTGATGATGTGCGGGGGCGACTGCTCAAGGTCTGTCGGGATCATGACAGTAATTTCACCAGAACTGAGACGGGCTGGCTGGCAAATCTGCCAGGAATGGTCGAACAGCGCCTCAGACGCGCTGGTGTAGAGACGGTCGGTTCAAGTGGACTGTGCACCTTCAGTGCGCCCGGCAAATGGTTTTCGCATCGTCGATCAGCACCCTGTGGACGCATGGCATCTCTGATCTGGCTGACCTGATCAAACAAGCGGATTTCACGTTCTTTCGATGTTTCTCAAAACATTCCCCCGCGCTGCAAGAAAATTCGCTGAGTGGCTTGCGATTGTGGTGTGCCTGCTACTGTGGACTCCGACAACCAACGCGGTTGAATTTGAACTGCTGGACCTTGGCGGAGATCGTCACCGATTGTCCGATTTTCGAGGCAAATGGGTGGTGATCAACTTCTGGGCGACCTGGTGTGGCCCGTGTCTGAAAGAGATCCCGGAACTCATTACCTTCCAGTCGCGCTATCGATCGGAGGTAGTCGTGGTCGGAGTGAATTTTGAAAACACGCCGCTGGCGGATGTCAAAGAATTCGTTGCGTCGTCAGGTATCAACTACCTGGTGCTTCGCATTGGTAAGGAACCGCTGATACCGTTTGAACCACTCAAAGGCTTGCCCTCAACGTTTCTTGTCTCCCCCGAGGCTGAATACCTTGATGTGGTGGTCGGCGCAGTAACCGTGGCAGAACTTGAGGATTTGATCGTCCAACACCGAGGCCGCACGGCTCATAGCGCAGAGACCGTCTGACGCAGGTCACAACCAGGTGTTTGGTGCGGTCTTGTTGAACTGCACCCTTTTTTGCGCGCGACTGCCCAGGGAATATCGGGTCAGTGCTTGATTTGAGGCCTGTCTGGCCCCATTTTAGATGTATGCAGAGTTCAGAACCCTATAGCTTTTGTCACGGAGCTTACTATGCGAATGGACAAGTTAACTTCTAGATTCCAGTCGGCTCTGTCGGATGCCCAGAGTCTGGCGGTCGGCCGTGACCATCAATTTATCGAGCCGCTGCACCTGATGGTGGCTCTGCTGGAGCAGGATGGCGGCGGTACACGCCATCTGTTGACGCAGGCAGGTGTCCAAGTCCATAAGCTGCGTTCGCAACTCAGTGAGGCTATCGAACGACTGCCCAAAGTTGAAGGCAGTGAAGGTGATGTTCAGCTGTCTAACGAACTTGCGCGTCTTTTAAATGTGAGCGACAAGTTCACCCAGCAGCGGGGCGATCAGTACATCTCTAGCGAGATGTTCATATTCGCGGCAGTCAAAGCAAACACTGAACTCAGCCGGCTGTTACAGATAAATGGAGCGGACCCTAAGGCTGTTAATGATGCAATCGACACAATGCGAGGTGGTCAGCAGGTTGATGATCCGAATATGGAAGACCAGCGTCAGGCGCTGGATAAATACACTATAGATCTTACCGAACGGGCCGAACAAGGCAGGCTCGATCCGGTAATAGGCCGGGATGACGAGATCCGCCGTACCGTGCAGGTACTTCAGCGAAGAACCAAGAATAATCCGGTGCTGATCGGAGAGCCAGGCGTTGGAAAAACAGCAATCGTCGAAGGTTTGGCACAGCGCATTATCAATGGAGAGGTTCCCGAGAGCCTTCGTGGCAAGCGGCTGCTGTCGCTTGACATGGGGTCACTGATTGCCGGTGCCAAGTTTCGAGGCGAATTTGAGGAGCGTCTAAAGGCGGTATTGAGTGATCTGGAAAGGCAGGGAGGCCAGATCATACTGTTTATCGATGAGTTACATACGATGGTGGGTGCCGGGCGAGCTGAAGGCGCCATGGATGCGGGCAACATGCTCAAGCCAGCGCTTGCGCGTGGCGAGCTGCACTGTATCGGTGCCACAACCCTGGATGAATATCGTACTCACCTGGAGAAGGACGCCGCCCTGGAACGACGTTTCCAGAGAATTTTGGTTGTCGAACCGAGTGTAGAGGATACAGTGGCCATCTTGAGAGGTCTCAAGGAAAAATACGAAGTACATCACGGTGTTGACATTACCGATCCTGCGATTGTTACCGCCGCGACTCTCTCACATCGTTACATCGCTGACAGAAAGTTACCTGACAAGGCGGTTGATCTTATCGATGAGGCAGCCAGTCGAATTCGTATGGAGATAGATTCCAAACCAGAAGCGATGGACAAGCTGGATCGTCGGCTTATACAGCTGAAAATTGAACGTGAGGCGCTCAACCGGGACACGGATGAGGCAAGCCAGAAGCACTTGCAGGGTTTGGACAGCGAGATTTCCGATCTGGAGCGGCAGTATGCTGACCTCGAAGAGATCTGGCGTGCTGAAAAGGCCGCAGTCTACGGCGTTCAACACGTTAAGGAAGAACTTGACCGTTCAAGACAGGCGCTGGAAACAGCCCGACGTGCTGGTGATCTGGGCCGGATGTCTGAATTACAGTATGGCCGCATCCCGGAACTGGATAAAGCGCTCGAAGCCGCCAGTTCTGTAGAAAGTGACACACAGCTTCTACGCAATCGGGTCGGCGCCGAAGAAGTTGCCGAAGTCGTTGCCCGGTGGACCGGCATACCTGTTTCAAGAATTCTTGAAGGCGAGCGTGAAAAACTGTTACGGATGGAAAATCAGATCCACGAACGGGTCATAGGGCAGGACGAGGCAATTCGTGTGGTCGCAGACTCGGTTCGACGGTCACGCGCTGGTCTGTCTGATCCAGGTCGACCCTACGGTTCCTTTCTTTTCCTCGGACCAACCGGTGTCGGTAAGACAGAGTTGTGCAAGGCACTGGCTGAATTTCTGTTTGACAGCGAAGACGCGATGGTTCGGATTGATATGTCCGAATTCATGGAGAGGCATGCGGTCGCCCGGCTTATCGGTGCCCCACCGGGGTATGTCGGTTATGAGGAAGGCGGTTATCTGACCGAAGCCGTCCGACGACGGCCCTATTCAGTCATCCTTCTCGACGAGGTCGAGAAGGCGCATTCTGAGGTTTTCAACATTCTCCTTCAGGTGCTTGACGATGGTCGTCTCACTGATGGTCAGGGCCGAACGGTCGATTTCCGAAATACGATCATCATCATGACATCGAACCTGGGGTCAAATCAGGTTCAGCAACTGGCCGGCGAAGACAACTACCAGGCTATGACAGCTGCTGTAATGGACGTGGTCAGGCAGCATTTCCGACCCGAATTTGTCAACCGGATTGATGAGATGATGGTGTTTCATCCGCTAAGCCGTCTGCAGCTCGGCGAGATCGCAAGAATACAGATTGCCCAGCTGGCACGACGGTTGGCAGACCGGGATCTACATCTGCAGGTCAGTAAAAAAGCGATCGAGCGCTTAGCCGACCTGGGTTTCGATCCGGTTTATGGTGCACGACCACTCAAACGCACGATACGGTCAGAACTAGAGAACCCGCTCGCGCAGTCGATCTTGTCCGGTCAGTTCACCAGTGGTGATACGATTGTCAGTGATTTTGACGGTACAGGTTTTACTCTGAAGCGCTACACCCAGCCCAGCGTGCAGGTCGCCTGAATTCACCATTAATCCGGTCGCCGCTTTGTCATTCGTGATTTGGTTACGCTGCCCGGTGGCAGTAGAATCTGCTGAATCCTAGCTTAGCGGTTTAGTTTATGAAGGCAATGATTCTCGCTGCCGGTAAGGGCACACGGGTCCAGCCACTGACGTACAAGATGCCCAAACCAATGATCCCTGTTCTGGGTAAGCCCGTCATGGAGTATCTGGTGGAGCAATTGGCCCGACACAGTTTCGATCAGATCATGGTGAATGTCAGTCATCTCGCACATACCATTGAGAACTATTTTGGCGACGGTCGCCGATGGGGGGTCGAGATTGGCTACTCGTTTGAGGGCTATCTTCAGGATGGCCATACGGTGGCTCAGCCAATCGGTTCTGCCGGGGGTATCCGCCGGATCCAGGATTTTGCCGGGTTTTTCGATGACACCTTTCTGGTGGTTTGTGGCGACGCTTTGATCGATCTTGATCTTACTGAGGTTCTACGCAGTCACTGGAAGTCCGGAGCGATCGCAAGTGTTGTTGTCAAAGAGGTGCCCAGACAGCGGGTCTCCAACTACGGTGTCGTCGTCTGTGATGACGCTGGGCGTATCGTGTCATTCCAGGAAAAACCTGAGCTGGAAGAAGCCCGTTCCAATCTGGTCAACACTGGAATCTATGTTTTCGAACCCGAGGTTGTTGAACACATTCCGGTCGATGAGGAATATGATATTGGCAGTCAGCTGTTCCCCCAGCTCCTTGCCGAAGGATTGTCTTTTCACGCAATCAGTGCACCTTTTAACTGGATTGATATCGGCCAGCTGAGTGACTACTGGGAAGCTAATCAGCAGCTCATGCGCGGTATGCTCAAAGGTGCACTGATGCCGGGTAAAGAACGCCTACCCAGGATATGGACCGGGTTGAACGTTAATGTGGACTGGGATGAGATCCGGGCAGAAGGTCCAATCTATGTCGGATCAGGAACCCGGATCGAACCAGGATGTGAAATTATCGGTCCGACCTGGATCGGTCAGGGATGCCTCATCGAAAGTGGTGCCCGTATATCTCGAAGTATACTGTTTGAATACAGTCGTCTTGGTTCACGTGCCCGGGTGACGGAATCTCTTGTGTTTGGCCAGAACTGTGTTGATCAAAACGGTAACCCGATATCTGACCTCAGTGGGAATCTGGACTGGGTCGGCGATGCGCGGGAATTCAGTGGTAGTCCCAAGGAAGCAGCCTGACACTATACCGGTGCGGCGGCACACTTCAAGTTGAGTTGAACTATGCCTGTGGATCTGCCCTTTATGGTCGACCGGCCGCAAGCTTCAGCACGCATAAAAGTCAGTCCGGAGCACTTCAAAGTCGATGAGATTTTGGGATTTGAACCCGATGGAACAGGGCAGCATTACCTGTTTAGGATTCTTAAGATCAATCGAAATACTGCCGATGTTGCGCGCGAGTTGTCACAAATATTTGGTGTGCGGTTAGTGGATGTTGGCTATTCCGGGCGAAAAGATAAACAGGCTGTAGCCAGGCAGTGGTTCAGTGTACCGGCCCAGAGCGTCGGTGCTGCCTCCAGTCCCATCGCGGGTCAAGGCTGGAACGTGGAAAAGCAGTGCAGGCATGGTAGAAAGCTGCGGCGCGGCAGTCATCGTGGCAATGCTTTTGACATTCGTCTGAGTGAGTTTAAAGGCTGTGCATCAGATCTAGAACAACGTGTTCTGAACCTTCAGCGCCGGGGTTTCCCAAACTATTTTGGAAGCCAGCGATTTGGCCACCGGGGTAGAAATATCGGTGAAGCGCGCAGGATCTTGGGTACCGATGCTGTTCGACTTCGCCGGCCCAGCCATCAGATGTTGCTTTCAGCAGCGCGGAGCTGGTTATTCAATATCGTTCTTGGTCAAAGACTGCGTGAAAGTACGTGGGCTCGGCCTCTGCCTGGTGACATCATGATGCTTGATGGCAGCCGATCCCACTTTACTGCTGAGCAGGACGACCCGTTGCTTCCGGAGCGGTTGGCCGGTCTGGATGTTCATGTCAGTGGCCCTTTATGGGGAGACGTAAAAGCTGTCCAGGGTCAGCCAGCTTGGCAGCGTGAGTGCAGTTGGCTTGAAGGCGAAGCAGAATTACGGGATAGTGTTGCCCGAACCGGTGTAAAACCGGCACGGCGCGCACTACGCGCTACCTTCGATGACCTGGTTCTGAAGTGGACCCACGACAGAAATCCCAGGCTCGTATTTACGCTGGGTCGTGGTTGTTATGCGACTTCTTTGCTGCGCGAACTGGTACTATTTGACCTTCCATGAACCTCAGGTTGTTAGCAGACTGGCCCGGGCCAGTAAGTCGTTCACTCGTTTGACATAGGCTGCCGGTTCGGAAAGCCGCGCGCCTTCGCTCAATGCAGCTTGGTCAAAAAGAACCATAGACCATTCTTCCAGTCGCTCGTGCTCAGGCGCCAGTTGTTTGATGAGCGGGTGGTCAGCATTAATTTCCATAATCGGTTTAGCGTCCGGCGCATCCTGTCCCATGGCCTGCAGGATGCGCTCGAGGTTGCCGCCGAGATCATGTTCGTCGGCAACCAGGCAAGCCGGTGAATCTGTTAAACGATGGCTCACACGGACTTCCTTTACCCTGTCACCAAGTACTGCTTTTATCTTTTCCACCAGTCCGGCAAGGTCTTTGCCTTTTTCCTCGGCGGCTTTTTTCTGGTCATCGCTTGTAAATTCATCCAGGTCCAACGCACCCTTTGCTATCGATTTCAAAGATTTTTCCTCATAGTTACTGAGGGAAGTAACGAGCCACTCGTCAACTGGGTCCGTTAGTAGAAGAACTTCGATATTGTTCTTTCGGAATATCTCCAGATGTGGCGATGAGCTGGCTGCTGCGTATGACTCTGCCGTGACAAAGTAGATTCCCTTCTGTTTCATCGGCATCCGTTTAACGTAATCCGCCAGCGATACTGTCTGTGTTTCTTCATCGTCATGGGTTGTGCAGAAACGCAATAATTTGGCCAGGGGTTTCTGGTTCTCCTGGTCTTCGACCATGCCTTCTTTTAGAACTTTGCCAAATTCCTTCCAAAACTGTGCGTAGGTGTCTGGATCGTTTTCGGCTATCCGTTTCAGCTCGTTGAGAACTTTTTTTACCGAGGCTGTGCGAATCCGGTCTATGTTTTTGTTGTTCTGTAGAAACTCGCGGGAGACATTAAGCGGCAGATCAGCTGCATCAACCACGCCCCGAACAAACCGAAGATAACTTGGCATCAGGTACTTGGCATCATCGAGAATAAAGATTCGACGCACGTAAAGATTGATACCGTGCCGCTGCTCGCGGTCCCATAAATCAAACGGCGCCTTTGATGGAATAAAGAGCAGCGATATGTACTCGAGATTACCTTCAACTCTATTATGCAGCGTGACGAGCGGGGCCTCGCTGTCATAACTGATGTTGGTGTAGAACTGTTTGTATTCTTCCTCCGTAATTTCAGTTTTCGGTCTAGACCACAACGCTGCACCTTTGTTGACTGTTTCCCACTCCTCTTTTCGTTTTTCATCCGAACTCAGCATCTTGATCGGCAGAGAGATATGGTCGGAGTATTTTCCGATGATATTGCGGAGGCGATACCCTTCGGCAAATTCTTTATCTTCTTTGCGAAGATGTAGTGTAATTTCTGTACCTCGTTCAACACGGGTGGTATTTTCGATCGTGTATTCACCGCTGCCGTCTGATGTCCAGCGGACTCCTGTCTCAGGTTCTTGACCGGCTTTGCGTGTCAAGAGTTCGACCTTTTCTGCGACCAGGAAAACCGAATAGAAACCGACTCCAAATTGACCAATCAGACGTGTGTCTGCGGATTGGTCGCCACTGAGTGAATCCAGAAACTGGCGGGTGCCTGATCGGGCGATTGTACCGATGTTGTCGATTACTTCAGCCTTCTCCATACCGATTCCATTGTCGCGCACAGAGACCGTTCTATCCTTCTCATTGAAGCTGATGTGCAGAGACAGTTCATTACTGTTCTCCAGCAGTTGTTCATCTGTCAATGCTGAAAATCGCAGCCGGTCACACGCGTCCGAGGCGTTGGAGATCAGCTCTCGAAGAAAGATCTCCTTGTTCGTATACAGTGAGTTAATCATCAACTGTAATAGCTGATTCACCTCGGTCTGAAAACTTCGGGTTTCAACGGTTTGTTCAGTTGTCATCGGTCATGGGTCCTTACTGATGTGGGGCTTGATCGAACGATCTTTGTGACTATCTACAAAAAATGGGGGCTGTGGGATGGTAAATCAAGTCATCCATGATCGGCCCCGTGGCCAATTTCCGGTAGAATCCGCCTCGGATGTTTTTTGACGAATCGGGGCATGGCGCAGTCTGGTAGCGCACCTGCTTTGGGAGCAGGGAGTCGGGGGTTCAAATCCCTCTGCCCCGACCATTAACTGGGAACCTCAGGAGAGCCGGGCGCCCGTAGCTCAACCGGACAGAGCAACGGCCTTCTAAGCCGTAGGTTACAGGTTCGAGTCCTGTCGGGCGTGCCAATTTGGTGACGTGACCTCTTGAACAGCTGGATTCGCTGGCTTTAACATCCTGAATTGTTGGATAATTGCCGATCTGGTTATCCGAATATGGTGATCGTAGCTCAGTTGGTAGAGCCCCGGATTGTGGTTCCGGTCGTCGTGGGTTCGAGTCCCATCGGTCACCCCAGACTTGCAACAACCAAGATACGATCGGCAATTTATGGGATTGCCACTGGAGCACAGTGAGGGCCGTTAGCTCAGTTGGTAGAGCAGCTGACTCTTAATCAGCGGGTCGCAGGTTCGATCCCTGCACGGCCCACCAGAACTGGTGAAAAATGCAAATTGCTAAAACATATATGATCAATTTCAGCTTCTGGCCTCATTCTCAAGTCTGTACAGGATCAGATGCGAAAGTGGCGGAACTGGTAGACGCGCTGGCTTTAGGTGCCAGTGGGGTAACCCGTGGGAGTTCGACTCTCCCCTTTCGCACCAGCGTTTCAAGTTATTAATCAGGGTCCACCTCCTACAATCAGGAATACCATCGTATGGATGTCTCTGTTGAAAATACCGGTGCAATCGGCAGGAAAATGATAGTCAAAATTCCTGCGGCAGATCTTGATCAGAATATTCAGTCAAGGCTGTTAACGCTGGCGAAGACTGTAAAACTTCCAGGCTTTCGGCCCGGCAAGGTTCCACTCAAGGTAGTTGAAGCGAGGTATTCTGAGCAAGTCCTGCATGAAGCAGCCGAAGAACTGATCAGTTCAAGCTATCGTGATGCGGTCGTGCAGGAATCTGTTGATGCAGCGGGCCCACCATCAATTGAACCCAGGACGATGACACGCGGCCAGGATCTTGAATATGTGGCCACATTCGAGGTGTTTCCCCAGATTCCCCGAACTGATATTGCCGGCAAATCGATTGTTCGTAATTCCTGTCAGCCAGGAGAGGGGGATGTGGGTCGAACAATCGAAACTTTGCGCAAACGCCAAACAATCTGGGAGGCAGATGAATCAGCAGCTGAGGAGGGTGACCGCCTGTTGATTGACTTCAAAGGTTCCGTGAACGGAGAACCTTTCGAAGGCGGGGAAGCGGAAAACTATCCCGTTATACTGGGGGGAAGTACGTTGCTGCCGGAGTTTGAGGAGCAGTTAAATGACCTGAAGACAGGTGACCAAAGTACAGTCGAACTGACTTTTCCTGATGATTACCCAAACGAAGAGATTGCGGGTCAACCGGCAAAGTTTAGTATCGATGTTCGTGAGGTTGCAAAACCGAAACTACCTGAGATCGACGAGGATTTCATAAAGAGTTTTGGTGTGGAAGAAGGTACCGATAAGGCATTCCGCAGCCAAATCCTGGAGAATTTGGAGAAGGAATGTTCGCAAAAAATTCGCAGTGACACCCATGAAGCGGTGATGGGGGCACTTCTCCTGGAGAATGATTTCGAAGTGCCAGAGGCCCTGGTCCGGGAAGAGACTGAGCGGTCGGTTATGGCTGCCCGGGCCCAGATGCGTCAGCAGGGCTTGCCTGCGGATACGCCAGTCGATCCAGAACAGTTCAAGAATTCAGCCGAAAGACGTGTACGACTTGGATTGGTCATGCATGAAATCGTAAAACAGCGAGAAATAAAGCCAGACGATAATGCTGTTCGCCAGCGACTGGAGGACATGGCGTCTAGCTATGATGATCCTCAACAGTTCATTAAGTGGTACAGTGAAGACAGGGGTCGCTTGTCGCAGGTTGAGGCCGCAGTCGTCGAGGATTATGTTGTGGAAGCGTTGCTGACCGACGCTGACGTTACCGATACCGAGGTAAGCTTTGAGGACTTAATGAACCCGACTGTAGCTGACACTACCCAATAGTGATCCGGGTCGATCATATTGATAGAGGTGAAACTGTGACAGATTATTCCAAGCAACCCGCCCTGACTGCACCCCAGAATCTCGGTTTGGTGCCGATGGTTATCGAAACCACTGGCCGAGGCGAACGTGCCTACGATATCTACTCTCGTCTGCTCAAGGAGCGGGTCGTATTTATTGTCGGCTCGATTACCGACCATGTGGCCAACCTGGTTGTCGCACAACTACTGTATCTGGAATCAGAGAACCCGGACAAGGATATTCATCTTTATGTCAACAGTCCCGGCGGTGAGGTGAACGCAGGTCTTGCCGTCTACGATACCATGCAATTCATAAAACCTGATGTCAGCACCGTTTGCACGGGTCAGGCTGCGAGCATGGGTGCAGTGATTCTTGCCGGCGGCGCTTCGGAAAAGCGGTTTGCACTACCGCATTCACGAATCATGATCCATCAACCTTGGGGCGGGTTCCAGGGCCAGGCCACAGATATTGATATTCACGCCAAAGAGATTCTGAAAATCCGTGAACGTTTAAACCAGATACTTTCCAAACATACCGGACGTGACCTAGATGTTGTTCAGAGTGACACTGAGCGGGACAACTTTATGAGCGGAGATGAGGCTGCAGAATACGGCATTATTGACCGGGTAATTAGTCAGCGTGAAGGCTAGTGATTATCACGCCAAGAACCCCGATTGTGTAGCCCTTGCATTCACGCTATAAAGACTGCATCTTACATAGGTGGTAAATTTTTTTGAAGACGACCCACGCGCCTGAAGATCTGGCCTGGGCGGATCATTACAGAGTTAACAGTTGATATTGGGGAGGTAGCATGGCCGGAAACGATGGCGACAACAAAGATGACAAGCTTCTCTATTGTTCTTTTTGTGGAAAGAGCCAGCACGAAGTTAGAAAGCTGATAGCGGGCCCATCGGTTTTTGTCTGTGATGAGTGCGTGGAACTCTGTAACGAGATTATTCGTGAAGAGGCCGAAGATGTAGAAGCCGAGGCTGCTCGCGAGGCAGCTTATCCGACCCCGCAGGAAATCTGTGAGCGGCTGGATGATTACGTCATCGGCCAGACAGAGGCAAAGAAAGTCCTTTCAGTGGCCGTATACAATCACTATAAGCGGATTGAGAACGCAGAAGCTGTAGGCGAAGTCGAAATCTCAAAAAGCAACATTCTGATGATCGGGCCGACCGGATCAGGTAAAACCTTACTGGCCGAAACGCTGGCCCGGGAACTCAATGTACCGTTTACGATTGCCGATGCAACCACTCTCACAGAGGCCGGTTATGTCGGAGAAGATGTTGAAAACATCATTCAGAAGCTGCTCCAGAAGTGTGATTATGATGTGGAAAAAGCCCAGGCTGGGATTGTTTATATCGATGAAATCGACAAGATATCGCGTAAATCAGATAACCCATCTATTACCCGTGATGTTTCTGGGGAAGGCGTTCAACAGGCGCTACTTAAACTGATCGAGGGCACTGTCGCTTCGGTACCACCACAAGGTGGCCGCAAACACCCGCAGCAGGAGTTTCTACAGGTCGATACCCGAAACGTGCTGTTTATTTGTGGCGGCGCATTCTCAGGACTCGAGAAGGTCATTCAGCAGCGCTCTGAAAAGTCAGGTATCGGTTTTGGTGCGGACATCAAAAGCATCTCAAATGCTAATCGTATAAGTAAATTTCTACCTGACCTCGAACCCGAGGATCTGATCAAGTATGGACTGATACCCGAGTTTGTCGGCCGCATGCCGGTGATCGCAACACTCGAGGAACTGGATGAGGAAGCCTTGATAACGATCCTGACCGAGCCCAAAAATGCACTGATCAAGCAATTTGGCAAACTATTTGAACTTGAAAATGTGGAACTTGAAATTCGACAGGATGCTCTAATAGCTGTTGCAAAAAAGGCTATGGATCGAAAGACTGGTGCCCGCGGACTGCGTTCTATATTGGAGAAAGCACTGCTGGAGACCATGTTTGTATTGCCATCAATGAACGACGTGAGCAAGGTGACGGTAGATTCCAGCGTGATCGAAGACAGCTCTCAGCCGCTATATGTTTTCGAAGAAGAACCACGAAAAATTTCACAGCGGTCTTAAATTGAGTTGAGACGCGATTTCACCTTGAATTAACAGGGCGATGCCCCCAGATTAGATGTGACACCAGCGCACGACTGGCTTGACGCGCTTTAAACGGAATACAGAACACACGGATCAAACATGACTGACGATACCCAAACTGAAGTATTGGAGCCACAGGTTCGCTATCCCATGTTGCCGTTGCGTGATGTCGTGGTGTTTCCACACATGGTGATCCCGCTCTTTGTCGGTCGGGAAAAATCGATTAAGGCACTCGACTACGCCATGGAATCTGGCAAGCAGATTTTTCTTGCGGCCCAGCATGACGCTGCAGATGACGACCCGTCACCTGAGCAAATTTATGAGGTCGGTACGGTGGCCAATATTCTGCAGCTCCTAAAACTACCCGATGGCACCGTAAAGGTTCTGGTGGAGGGAACTGCCAGAGCCGCAATCGTCAGATATGTTCAATCTGAAGAAACCTTTGAAGTCGACGCTGTTGGCATCAACGATGAACTGATCGATGAGCGCGAGTCTGAAGTTCTGATTCGAACGGTGGTTACCGAATTTGAACAGTACGTCAAACTCAACCCAAAAATTCCACCGGAGGTACTGACATCCTTGAGTGGCATTGAGGAACCCGGTCGGCTTGCCGATACGATCGCCGCTCATCTGACGTTAAGAAACGAAGAAAAACAAAAGATCCTTGAGTACGCCAGTTCACGTGAGCGGCTGGAACATATTCTGGGCATCATGGAATCCGAAATCGACCTCCTTCAGGTCGAGAAACGGATTCGTGGGCGAGTCAAGAAGCAGATGGAAAAAAGTCAGCGTGAGTATTACCTGAATGAGCAGATGAAAGCGATTCAGAACGAGCTCGGCGAAATGGAAGACGCCCCCAATGAAATGGATGAGCTGCAGAAAAAAATCGAAGAAGCTGGCATGTCCAAAGAGGCACTGGAAAAGGCCGAATCAGAACTGAAAAAACTTCGCATGATGTCGCCGATGTCAGCGGAAGCGACAGTTGTCCGAAATTACATCGACTGGTTGGTGCAGGTGCCGTGGAAAAAGAGGACGCGAGTCTTGAAGGATCTCGCCAAGGCCGAGACTATTCTTGAGCGAGATCACTACGGGCTGGAGAAAGTCAAGGAGCGGATACTGGAATATCTGGCTGTACAACAGCGAATCAACAAAGTCAGAGGCCCCATTCTGTGTTTGGTTGGACCGCCAGGCGTCGGCAAGACATCACTGGGTGAATCAATAGCGCGAGCAACAAATCGCAAGTTCGTACGCATATCACTGGGTGGAATGCGCGACGAGGCTGAAATACGCGGTCACCGCAGAACCTACATCGGGTCACTACCGGGAAAAATTCTTCAAAACATGTCAAAAGCAGGAACGAAGAATCCTTTGTTCATGCTTGATGAAGTCGACAAAATGTCGATGGACTTTCGAGGGGATCCGTCGTCTGCCCTGTTGGAAGTGCTCGACCCGGAGCAAAACAACAAGTTCGGTGACCACTATCTTGAGGTCGACTATGATCTTTCTGAGGTCATGTTTGTGGCAACAGCCAATACCTTGAACATACCCAGTCCATTACAGGATCGGATGGAGATCATCCGTATCTCGGGGTACACCGAAGATGAGAAAATCAAAATAGCAACGCGTTATCTTGTCCAAAAGCAGAAACGGAACAACGGTCTTAATGATGAAGAGATCATTTTTCACAAATCTGCTCTGGTAGATATCGTTCGTTACTACACCCGGGAGGCTGGTGTCAGGTCACTCGAGCGGGAAATCGCCAAAATCTGCCGCAAAGTTGCTAAGGAACTGATTCTCAACGAGATAAAACAGACTGTGAAAGTCACCAGTCGGTCCTTACAGAAATATCTGGGTGTCCGCCAGTTTCGTTATGGCAAAGCTGAACTCGAAAACCGGGTCGGACAGGTGACTGGTCTGGCATGGACCGAAGTCGGTGGAGAACTTCTAACAATAGAAGCAGCGGTGATGCCCGGTAAAGGTAAGCAGAGCTATACCGGTAAGCTAGGAGATGTCATGCAGGAGTCGATTCAGGCCGCGATGACTGTGCTTCGCACCCGATCCAGACAGTACGGCATAGACCGGGATTTCTACCAGAAACAGGATGTGCACATACATGTACCCGAGGGTGCCACACCTAAAGATGGGCCAAGTGCGGGAATTGGAATGTGTACGGCGTTATTGTCTGCAATCTCCGGTATTCCAGTACGTTCTGACCTCGCCATGACGGGTGAGATCACATTGCGCGGTGAAGTGCTGCCTGTAGGGGGTCTTAAGGAAAAACTACTGGCTGCACATCGGGGCGGCATCAAAGTTGTACTGATCCCCCATGAAAATGAAAAAGAGCTGGTGGAGATCCCCAATAATGTGAAGGCGGGTCTGGAGATCAAACCGGTTCGCTGGCTAGACGAAGTTTTTGGGTTTGCGCTTGAAAGACTCCCAGAACCAATCGATGACAATGCTGATGAGGCAAACGTTGATTCGGCCAATGAAGACAGCCCAGCCACGCGCGATCGTCCGGTGGCCCACTGACCGCCTGGCCGTTGTTGCGGGGCAGTTTAAGACCTCACTGATGTGCATAATGTCTGTAGATTCACCTTACAAATCAGCCTTCTTAAGCGGGTTCTTCCTGTAAGTTATTAATCTGTCGCTTGGCACCGGGGTGGGTATTACCGGGCCGTGCCGATTTGACACCGAAATTTAGCCCTTGGTATAAACAATTTGCCTCACCGGTTCAGCCGGTGTTTACAGGGAATTGCCGGACTGAGGCCGATTGAGGTCAAAGTGATGTTCGGGCAGTGGTTACAACCAACTTGAATGAGGGATACACCAGTGAATAAAGCCGAATTGATCGACGCAGTAGCAACCAGTACGGGTCTGGGAAAATCTGATGCGGGCGCCGCCGTAGAATCTGTCTTCAGCAATATCACCTCGACACTGCAACGGGGTGGTACGGTTTCTCTGGTCGGATTTGGTGCATTTTCCGTCAGTCACCGCTCGGCTAGGATGGGCCGGAATCCTCGCACGGGTGAAACCATCACCATTGCGGCGTCTCGTGCGCCGAAGTTCAAAGCTGGAAAACAACTGAAGGATGCCGTAAACTCGCTCGCCTTTCCGGGTGCTTAGCTCAGCTGGAAGAGCGTCGCCCTTACAAGGCGAAGGTCGCAGGTTCGAACCCCGCAGCACCCACCAAGGCCTGCGATACGCTGTCTTACGGACAATTTGCTAGAACGCCGGAGCGGTAGTTCAGTTGGTTAGAATACCGGCCTGTCACGCCGGGGGTCGCGGGTTCAAGTCCCGTCCGCTCCGCCATTTTCTTCAATACCAGGCGCGCACAGAATTTCTGTGGGCGCCTGGTGGTTTCTACACACTGCGGACCACTGAGGATTTAACTTGATCGCGCCTACCTAATACAATAGGGCAGCGGAACTGCTGCCTGGGAACAGGAAGACTTTCGGTTTTGGTGCCTAAACAAGGGTGAGAAACAACAACAATGCTGATTAAAATTCGAGAAAGAGCATCCGGCGTCATAGGTTGGACCGTCGCCGGTGTCATTATCCTTGTCTTCGCGGTGTGGGGAGTCGGGTCCTATTTCGAAGGAGTATCCGAGATTATTGTTGCGACTGCTGACAAGATCGAAATCAATCAGCAAATGTATCAACAGGCAATGAGTGATCGCCGTCGCCGATTGGTCCAGATGATGGGGCGAAACATTGACGCTGAACTATTCAGCAGTACCGCCTTCAAACGCCAGGTCGTAGAGGAACTCATCGATACCACCTTACAGAACGAGACCCTTCATGCCAGCGGATTCCGAATCAGTGATGCACAACTGGCAGCACTCATACAGAATACTGCAGTTTTTCATACAGACGGTCAGTTTGACCGTGACCGATACGAACTTCTTGTTCAGAACGCTGGAATGACCATTCCGAGTTACGAGAATTATCAGCGGCAGCAGGGTTTGGTCGACCAACTGGTTCGGGGACTTGGGCAGTCAGCCATTGTCAGCGCGAACTCGATCGATAAAGCATGGAAACTTCTGGGTCAGCGCCGTACAGCGTCCTATACCACGCTAGAGCTCAATAATTTTCTAGATGATATAAAAGTGTCTGAATGGGCTATTGAAAAAGAGTATCGGGCAAACTCAGATGCGTACTTTGAGCCTGCCGCTATTCAGGTGGACTACCTGAAGTTGTCAGTGGAAGATCTGGGCAGAAGATTGAATGTTGATGAGTCAGACATCTTGCGGATGTTTGAGGACAATTCCGATCGTTATTTGCAACCTGGCAGTCGCAGCGCCAGCCACATATTGCTGTCAGTCAGTGCCGATGCTGCGGATGCGCAGATTGATCAGGTCCGCCAGAGGGCAGCAGAAATTATTGTACGCGCCCGTAGCGGTGAGTCATTTGCCAGTCTGGCCGAAGTCAATTCGGACGATACAGGTTCTGCAAAACGCGGTGGTGAACTTGGCGTGATCAGACCAGGCACCATGGTCAAACCGTTCGAAGACGCTGTTTTCGCGATGGGAGAAGGTGAGATCAGTGAGCCGGTGAGAACGCAATACGGGTTTCATGTGATTCGCCTGGACAGGATTACCAAAACCAGAGTTCAGTCCATTGACCAGGTCCGAGATGAAATCGAGGCCGAAGTCCGCCATCTCCGTGCGGAGGAGCGGTTTAATGAATTAGCCGAAATCCTTGGCAGCATAGTATTTGAACAGCCCGATTCCCTGGAGCCTGCTGCTGATCAGCTGAGCCTAAAGGTAATACGCAGTGAGTGGTTTACCCAGGATGCTGGTACCGGCATTGCTGCATTTCAGGAGGTTCGGGACGCTGCGTTCGGTAACGAGGTTTTGACTGATGGTCTGAACAGTGAATTGATAGAAATCGATCAGGATAACCTCGTTGCCATCCGCAAAGTTGACTATCGAGTTCGCCGACAGCTTGATCTGAATGAGGCCAGGCCAGCGCTAAAAAAAATGCTTAGCGCAACGGCAGCATCTGACAGAATGGATAAAGTCGGTGAAGATCTGGTGGCGCGCCTGAAATCCGGCGCGGACTGGGACGAACTGCTCATGGCGCACAAGCTGGCCCGTGTCCGCCTTCCCGACACAACTGAGGCCATTGTTGAACCACTTGAACAAGTCGTGGCACGTGCGGTCTATGCGGCAATTGTGCCGTTATTCGGACAGATTGTTTATGGTGGCGAGCGAATTAGCACAGCACGATACGCGATCTATCGACTCGAGCATGTCGAATTCGGCGACCCCGCAAAAGCCTCAGCAGAAGATCGACTGGGAGTTGAGAAAGTCTTGTTGTCGCGACGGGGTGAGGAAATGGTGATCGGCTGGCGTCAGGGGCTGCGTAAAGCAGCAGAAGTTCAGATCAACGAAGAGTCACTCTAAAGATCAGCGTGACGTGGGCTGATGCCTACTGTATTAAATCCACCGTCTACATAGGTGATTTCGCCGGTGATACCGGAGGCCAGATCTGAACACAGGAAGGCAGCAGCGTTACCGACTTCGTCGATTGTGACACCGCGACCCAACGGCGCTGTATCGTCATAGAACCTCATCATTTTACGGAACCCTTTGATACCTGATGCGGCCAGCGTCCGGATGGGGCCGGCCGAGATACCGTTGACCCGGATTCCCTGACTGCCCAGAGACTGAGCCAGGTAGCGTACATTGGCTTCAAGACTCGCTTTTGCTAATCCCATCACGTTGTAGCCCGGCATCGAACGTTGGGAGCCGATGTAGGTCAACGTAAGCAGGGCCCCGTTGCGTCCGGACATCATAAGCTGGGCCGCACGCGCCAGGGCAGCGAAACTGTAAGAACTGATTTCGTGAGCCGTGTTGAAGCCTTCCCGTGTGACAGCATCAAGATACAGTCCCTCGAGTTCCTCTCTAGGCGCAAATGCGATCGAGTGCACCAGAATATCGAGAGCGTCCCAGTGCTCCGCCAATTGATCAAAAAGAGAGTCGATCTGACTGTCGGTCCCGACATCACAGGGCAGCACCACTGTACTGCCTAAAGACTGGGCAAACTTGTCAACTCTGGGTTTGAGTTTTTCATTCTGATAGGTCAAAGCCAGTTCTGCGCCTTCCCGGCGCATAGCCTGGGCAATACCCCAGGCTATAGACCGGTTGCTGGCGAGACCGGTAATCAGTGTCCGTTTGCCATTCAGGAATCCCATAGTCCATATTCCCTGTTTATCGAAATTGAGTTGATAGAGTTTGTAGCTTAAGAGCCCACTGCTGTCAAAGTCCAGACCGATCGGAAGCCAATGAGCAATACCGTCGTACAGCCAGTGCAGGATCAGGCGATTATTCGGGCAACCGAGATCGCCGAACGACTAGATCTGCCTCTGGTTACGCAGGTTGATGCTGATCAGCGGTTCGTCCTTGAAGTTTCTGTAGAGCGCCTGGCTATCCGTGATCTTAGACAGGTTCGTACACTTCCAGTCCAGGTGATGTGTTCACACTTGCGACGCCCCAGTCGTGGTCGTGATCTTCTGGCGCGCGCCATAGGCCGAACCAATAAGACAATAATCGATGCTACTGCCGGTTTCGGTCGAGACGCTTTTCATTTAGCCAGCCTGGATAGGCGAGTGACGGGTATAGAGCGATCGCCAGTACTGGCCGAACTTTTGATCGCAGAGCTGAATCAACCTACTGCTGAAGCACTTCGAAAAAGTATCCGCTTCATTTGTGCAGACAGCCGCGTCGCTATCGAACAATTACCACGCTCCGATGTAATCTACCTTGATCCTATGTTCCCGCAGAAAACAATTAACTCTGCGGCTGCACGTAAAGAGGCGACACTGCTCCGTGGATTGGTGGGTGATGACCGTGATGCTGATGAATTGTGGAACCTTGCATGCATCTATGCACGCCAACGAGTAGTGGTTAAGCGGTCTCGTTATGCGCCTGCCTTAGGGTGTGTTCCTGACCTGACGGTAAGCGGTAGGGTGGTTCGATACGATATATACCTTACCGGCAAAAGATGAAGAAGTTGCCTTGGTTTTATCTGCCCAAGCTGGATGCCAGACCGGGATCTGCGGTACTCGCCGCAGATGAATCGAGGCACCTGGCCCGGTCGCGTCGGTTGAGGATTGGCAGTGAAATCGTCGTTTTCAACGGACTTGGGACAACAGCAACAGCGAAGATCGTGGATATCAGTGAGCGACGAGCCCGGGTCGCGCTTGAGTTGACCGCTTATGCTTACCATATCGAGGGCCGAGTGCGTGTACATCTGGCGGCGGCTCTGCCGAAGGGTGATCGTCAGGTAGTGATGCTGGATATGGCCACCCAGATTGGCATGACTGATTTCACACCACTATTGTGTGAACACAGTGTCGCGAAATTCAGTGTCCGTTCAGCGGCTCGTTGGCAGAAAACATGCCTTGAGGCCTGCAAGCAGAGTCGGCGTCCCTGGGTTCCCCGTCTCCATCAGCCAAAACAACTGCCAGAGATGTTTAATACGGGTGGCAAGGCTGGGCGTGTAACCTGGCTTGCAGATCCCCGGGGTGGAAATGTCACTGCAGTTCAAAAGGTGGGGTTCGATGAGTTGATTCTGCTGGTTGGACCCGAAGGGGGATTCAGTCCCGGCGAATGGGAACTGCTAAGCGACGCCGATATTGTACCCGTGACACTGGCTAAATCCGTCTTGCGAACCGAGACCGCAGCTGTGGCGATGGTCAGCGCTGCTGTAACCAGGCTGGGCATCTAGGAGGACAACTGTTCTACACGGTTCTGCTGAGCTTGAAGTTGTGCAATTGCACTACGAGTGGATTCCAGACGTTCTCGTTCCTTGGACACGATGTCAACTGGTGCCTTGTCCACGAAATTCGGGTTGGACAACTTGCCCTGCGTGCGTGCCAGGTCCTCGTTCAATTTTCGGATTTCACGACTGAGTCGTTCCAGCTCTGCTTCGCGATCGATAACAGCGCCCATGGGCACCAGAACGGTCAGTGTCCCGACCACGGCCGTAGCGCATTCCGGAATCTGTGAATCTTCAGTGACATAATCTAGAGATGCCAAACGCGCCAGTTCCACGATCAGCCTGTTAAATGTCGAAGAACGTTCTGCGTCGGTACTGTCTCCACCTCGGAGCAGAGTGGGCAGTGGGCGCCGCGGATCTATATTGATCTCGCCCCGAATATTTCGTACCGCCGAGACTACCGACTGTACCCATTGCAGACTGTCGATCGATCCCTGGTCTATCAGCTCTGTTTGTTCAACCGGGTATGGTTGGGTCATGATCGTCGGCCCGTCAGCCCCGACGCGACGGGCGATACGGCGCCACAGGGTATCGGTAATAAACGGCATGATAGGGTGCAGCAATCGGAGGGAGGCGTCCAGGACCTGGACAAGGGTTTCCATGACCCCGAGTTTGCGATCTGCTGACAGGCTGTCGTCGCCGAGTTCAATCTTGGCTATCTCAAGGTACCAGCTGCAGAATTCGTCCCAGACAAAGCTGTGGAGCGTTTGTGCCACCTGGTCAAAACGGTACTGTGATACAGAGTGACTGACATCACCTGCCACCTGCTGCAATCGGGAGATGACCCAACGTTCTGCTGGTCCAAGCTGACCTGTTGCACCTGGGGTGGTCTCCAGAGGTTCGGTGTTTATCAATACGAACCGTGTGGCATTCCAGAGTTTATTGCAGAAGTTGCGATGTCCCTCTATCCGACCTAGATCAAAGCGGATATCCCGGCCCTGGGTTGCGAGGCTGGCGAAAGTAAAGCGCAGAGCATCGGTTCCATACGATGGGATGCCTTCGGGGAACTGTCTGCGTGTATCGTCAGTGATGCGCTTGGCCATCTGTGGCTGCATCAGTCCTGAAATTCGTTTCTCTATCAGTGCCGGAAGCGTAATACCATCGATCAGATCCAGGGGGTCAAGCACGTTGCCTTTAGACTTCGACATTTTCTGACCGTCGGCATCGCGTACCAGACCATGAACGTACACATCATGGAAAGGAACAGACCCCGTAAATTTCAGACCAAACATGATCATTCTGGCCACCCAGAAGAAGATGATGTCAAAACCTGTGACCAGAACACTGGTGGGATAAAACGCTTTCATCGCTGCGGTATCGTCGGGCCAGCCCAGGGTAGAAAATGGCCAAAGTGCCGAGGAAAACCAGGTATCCAGAACATCTTCATCCTGATGCAGTGAGGCTTTTCTGCCGTGAAACGATTCTGCCTTTTCGAGCGCGGATGATTCGTCCTGGGCGACAAAGATGTTGCCGTCGTCGTCATACCATGCCGGAATTCGGTGGCCCCACCAGATCTGCCGCGAGATGCACCAGTCTTCAATGTTATTCATCCACTCGTAGTAGGTCCGGCTCCAATTGTCCGGTACAAACCGGATTCGGCCGTCCTTAACGGCTTCAATAGCCGGTTCAGCCAGAGGCTTGGTGCGGACGTACCACTGATCAGTTAGATAGGGCTCTACGACGGCTCCAGATCGATCACCGCGTGGCACCATCAGTGTGTGGTCTTCGATTTTTTCGATCAGGCCCCGCTTTTCGAGATCTGAGACAACCTGCTTGCGAGCGTCGTAACGATCCAGACCGTGGTAATCGGATTCTTCCAGATCGATGGCTGCATCAGGCGTGAGTACGTTGATCACCGGCAGACCGTGACGCTGACCGACGTCGTAGTCGTTGAAGTCGTGACCGGGTGTGATCTTGAGACAGCCGGTTCCAAAAGCGGGGTCCACATAATCATCCGCAATGATCGGAATCATCCGGTCTACCAGCGGTAATCGCACCTGACTACCAATAAGATCGCGGTAACGTTCGTCTTCGGGATGTACTGCCACGGCCGTGTCACCCAACATCGTTTCGGGCCGAGTGGTCGCAACCACCAGGTGTCCAGAGCTGTCGGACAGAGGGTAACGAATGTGCCATAAGTACCCCTGCTCTTCTTCCGAGATTACTTCCAGATCAGAAAGTGCGGTGTGTAACACTGGATCCCAGTTAACCAGCCGTTTGCCACGGTAAATCAGATCTTCTTCGTAAAGCTGTACGAACACCTGACGCACGGCGTGTGACAGAGCATCGTCCATCGTGAATCGTTCCCGACTCCAGTCTAAAGACGCGGCCATTCGTCGGAGTTGTCGGCTGATCGTACCGCCAGACTCACGTTTCCACTGCCAGACTCTGTCAATAAACTGTTCGCGACCCAGATCGTGTCGCGATACACCCTCGATCTCCAGCTGTCGTTCGACCACCATCTGGGTCGCGATACCGGCATGGTCGGTACCGGCCTGCCATAGGGTGTTTCTGCCTCTCATCCGGTGATAGCGGATCAGAGCATCCATGATAGTGTCTTGAAACGCATGACCCATGTGCAGGCTGCCGGTAACGTTTGGCGGCGGTATCGCGATGCAATAGGCATCACCGATACCGGTCGGTGCGAAACAGCCCTCGGCTTCCCACTCCTGGTAAAGCATGGTTTCCATGCTGTGGGGATCAAAGTTCTTGCTTAATTCGACGTCAGACATTGTTTGTCATACCAAGATCTTCGTCTTTACGGAATCGCGTGTGAAAACCGGCGAATTATAGGGCAAAGACCTGTAGTCCAACGGGCGCTAGTCCCAAAGTTGGCCGGTCAGTCGTTCTCAAGCCATGCAGATAGCTGCTGAGAAACGTCTGACAACAGTTTTTCGCGCAAGGCTTCATCCAGAGGTTCGCCGGACCTGCGGGAAATAGTTTTCTCAACCGTATCGATAAGTTCACGCGAAAGTTCGGCGATGGATTCACGACTCATGCCGGCTTCAAGGGACGCGGCAGATGCGGGAACCTGGGCTATGGGTGAAGAAGATTGTTGCGAAGCACGATCCCTGGGAGGGGAGGGCTCGGTGCAGGTTAAAGCATCGTGCGACGATTCTGCGATCTCGGGCTTACTTGCCATAGCAAGGTCATCAACAAGTGACTCATTGCTGAACATATCAACCGTCTCAGGAGAATCCATATCCTCATCTGCATCGGACACCGGTGCTACCAATTCGGTTATTGCCTGGATTTCGTCGGTGTCCGGCTGGATCTGATCAGATGTTGTAGCCTCGTCCTGGGCTGTCTCTGTTTCGGGACCAAGCAGTCGACCGAGTTCTTTTAGCTCGCGAATCAGTTCGTTTTCCTGGCTTTTTGATGTCATGTTGTCTTTGTCTCGAATCTTCGATCAAAGAGTGATCCGATGGGTTTCAAGTTCCAGCCCCTGATCCCGATAGAACTTGAATCGGGACCGACCGGACTGTTTTTCGGCTTCACCAAAACCAACAACTTCGGCGATTCTCAGAAAATTGGAATAATCTTCAACCGGTCGGTCAGCTACAGACACCACGACCTCCGCAGATCCCGATTGGGGCGGGTGATGGCCAATATGCACCGGGGTGGTGAGATCAGAATTGTGACTGTTTCGACTATGCGGGACAAAGCTGTTTTGTGAGAACGTCCATAACAGGTCATCGAGTAGGTCGGTTTCATGGTCATCACGAGCCCACAGATAGGCCGTATGTCCGCTGCGATAGGCACGATCGATGATTTTGCATGCGAGCCTTAAGCGCCCATCAGTTGCATCTGCTTCGAGAACATAAAAATCTATACGCACTGCAGTCATCAGATCATGGTTTAATTTGTCGATCGATTAATCAGGAACTGCGTCAGCAGGGGTACTGGTCGACCCGTTGCCCCAGTCTTGGTGTTCGTCTTCCAGGCGCTGCCGGCGATGTCCATGTGGGCCCACTTCATCTTTTCAGCAAAACGCGATAGAAAACAGGCGGCAGTGACGGCACCGGCTCCTCGACCACCGACATTCGCCATGTCGGCAAATCCACTCTTAAGTTGTTCATGATATTCATCCCACAACGGCAATCGCCAGGCGCGGTCACGCGTTTGCTCACCCGCATCGAGCAGTTGATCGGCGAGAGTGTCGTCATTGCTGAATACGCCGCTTGCCGGGTGACCCAGGGCGATCACACAAGCACCGGTTAGGGTGGCAATATCAACAATTGCATCGGGTTTATAGCGCTCCGCATAGGTAAGCGCATCACACAATATGAGCCTGCCTTCCGCATCCGTATTGAGTATCTCAATGGTCTTACCGGACATACTGGTGACGATATCACCGGGTTTGTTGGCGGCGCCATCGGGTAGATTCTCGCTACTGGGCACGATCCCTATCACATTAAGTGGCAGGTCAAGTTCGGCAACTGCACTTAAGGCGCCGAATACACTGGCACCGCCACACATATCGTATTTCATTTCTTGCATGCCGGCTGCAGGTTTAAGCGAAATACCGCCGGCGTCAAATGTAAGTCCCTTTCCAACCAGAACCACCGGGCGTTCACTTTGTGCGGCACCCCGGTGTTCTATGATGATGAACTTCGCGGGTTGTCGACTGCCCTGGGAGACCGACAGCAGGGATCCCATTTTGAGCTTTTCCATGCGTTTCTCGTCTAGAACAGTAACCTTCAATCCATGGCTTCGCTGCAGTTTTCGTGCCTGGGCGGCCAGGTAACTCGGTGTGCAGATATTGCCGGGCAGGTTGCTGAGATCTCGGGCCAGTTTTACACCATTTGAAATCGCCTGACTTTCGCGGATGGCTCGCCGGGCCCGCGCCGAAACTGCTCTTGAACCGACAGAAAATGTGACACGAGCGAGAGGGCGTTTGCTCTCTTTCGTGCTTTTAGTTTGATCGAACTGGTAAGTGGAATCGCACACTGCGGAGGCGAGGAGCCGCAGGCGCTCACTGACATCCCGGTCAGCAACTTCAGTTTCGGCCAAGGTCACCGTGGCGTTGCGTATGGGTAACCGTGCGAGTGCAGTGGCTGCACTGTCCACGGCTTGTTTGTATTCGGCAACACCGGATTCGTGGGCTTTGCCCAAACCTACGGTAAGCACGCGCCGAGCCGGTCCATTGGGATGGCACGGAATCATCAGAATTGAGCCGCTGGTGCCTTTGATATCGCCGTCGTCGACCAGACGCTGGATGATGCCGCCCATCGACTTATCGGCTTTTTTGGCACTTGCTGTCAGTTTCCCATCGTCTAGAATCCCGACAACCAGACAGTCGGTTTTGAGGCTTGTAGGGTCAGCGCTGGTGAGATTAATTTTCATGGGGCTCCTGTGATAGATCAGCGGCAGTAGCAATGGCACTTGCCATTTTCATAGAATGAAGCAGTATTGTGGTGGTTTAATCACGATTCTGTCAAAAGAAGGTTGCAATTCTACAAATGATTCTTAGACGGGCGTTTGTCCGGGAAGTATTGCTGACCAGTGTTGCTGTTACGCTGGTTATGCTGATGATCTTTATTGTTGTTCGGGCGCTCGGTTTCCTCCGCCAGGCAGCAGAAGGCATGATTCCCGTAGACAGCATCTTTTTGCTGTTGTTGCTTAAAGTAATGACTTACATGGATGTTATTCTCCCACTGATGGTCTTTGTGGCTATCCTGATGGTTCTGGATCGCTGGAGCCGCGACAATGAAACCGTCATTATGGCAGCGTCCGGGTACAGCCCTGGCCATCTGCTCAAACCAGCTGCTTTTTTGCTGATGGTGTCGGCTCTGGTCGTAGGCGGATTTTCGTTTTATCTGTCGCCACTGGCGGTTCGTGTCGGGGGAGCAATTGAGCACGAATTCCGTACAGGCAAAGAGGTCAGCGGCATTATGGCAGGTGTGTTTACAGAAACACGAAACGGCCGGGGGGTTTATTTTGTGGAGACAGCAGACAACGACCTGTCGGTGTATGAACATGTATTTATTTATGGGTCTGATGCGACTCAGGACGGGGTCGTCGTGGCTGCGACTGCACGGCAGGAGCAGGACAGCAACTCCGCTGGTCGTTTTCTGGTTCTGGAGAATGGCGTTCGCTATGAAGGCGTGCCGGGTGACCCAGCGTATCGGGTGATTGAATTTGAGTCTTATGCGATTCGGCTGTTGTCTGACCTGGTGCCAGAGCCGCCAGTCCCATTGCGGGGTCGGCGCAACCAGGAACTGTGGCAGCAATACGGTCTAGTAGGCTACGGTGCATTGGCTCGGTCGGAACTGCATTGGCGACTCTCAAAGGTTGTTGTTTTGCCCGTTATGATTCTGTTTGCGTTGGGGCTTGGTCATATCAGCCCCGGTCGGGGTCGATTGCCGGCAATCATAGCGGCGCTAGCGATCTATTTCTGTTACACCAATGTAGCCGGCCTTGCCGTAGCCACAATCCGTAAAAGCACGACGCTGTCTCCCACCATTGGCCTTTGGACACTGCACCTGGTGTTCGCAGTGGTGGCGATTTACCTTTTCTGGTGCAGGACAGCCAACCGGCCTCTGCTGAGCCTGAAACGATCTCCTGCCGGGTCATGAGCTGGTGAAACTGATCGACATTTATATCGGCCGCACTATTGTTCAACAGTCGTTACTGGTTATAGCGGTTCTGGCCGGGATATTTGTTTTTCTGAATTTTATCGACCAGCTGTCTGACTTGGGGTCAGGGTCGTATGGTTTGCTTGATGCACTGCGGTTTGTCTTGCTCACCACGCCACGGATTATCTATGACATCTTTCCGATGGCTGGCCTGGTAGGGACGATCCTTGGACTTTCAGTATTGGCGCGACATTCCGAACTGACCGTCATGAGAGCCAGTGGTATTTCACTCGGCCAGATTACAGGTTCAGTCCTTAAAGTGGGCGCAATCTTTGTGCTCCTGGCTGTGGTGATAGGTGAACTCGTGAGCCCGTTCACTGAGACGCTGGCGCAGCGCGGTCGGATCGAAGCGCTGGAACGCAATATCGAGCAGAAACACAGCTCTGGTCTGTGGATGCGTGACAAGAGCACATTTGTCAATGTTGCTGAAGTGTTGCCTGATCTCAGTCTGTTGCGGATCAAGATTTTTGAGTTTGATCGCAAGGACCGTGATCGACTGGTATCGCTGACCTATGCGCGTAGCGGCCACTACAACCAAGATCGTTGGCAGCTGAACGATGTAAGGCAGACGATCATTGATGAGAAAGGCCGTGCTGACGTCCACCATGTTATTCAGTCAGCCTGGGTAACAGAAGTGACGCCAGGGATGATGTCAGTTTTCTTGGTGCAGTCTGGACAGCTGCCCCTGTGGCAACTCAAGAGGTATATCGAGCACCTGAAATTAAACGCTCAGGACACCAGGGCATACGAGTTGGCCTATTGGGGTAAAGTGGTTTTGCCGCTGTCGACGGCTGTGATGCTGATACTCGCTGTACCTTTTGTATTCAGCAGTATTCGTGCCGGTAGTCTTGGGCGGAACCTCTTCCTGGGAATCATGGTTGGGTTGGGGTTTTACGTCTTGAACAAAGCGTTGGGGTATATCGTACTTGTTTACGGCGTACACCCGTTTATCGGTGCAACGTTGCCGACGCTGCTGTTTCTTGGTGGTGCACTGATCCTGTATCGCCGCGTGGCCTGAGTCGGGCGGGAGTCACGCAAACCTGCGCACGAGGAGCGGCTGAACGGGCGCCTACCCGGTCAGCCGCGGACAGTTGTGCCTAGCTGATCTGTTGCGGTTTCATGTCAGCCGCATCGATTCCGGCGACTGCAACCGGCGCTTTCATGGCGTCTCGTCGGAAGGGTTCGCCCAGTTCCTGATTTAGAACAACCTCGATAAACGTAGTTGTGTTGTTATTCATCTGTTCTTGGATGGCAGTTCTCAGGGCGTCGGTCAACTCTTTCATGTCTCGGACCTTCACTCCTTTCAAGCCGCACGCCTCGGCGACCTTGGCGTACTCCACGCCGACGTTCAACTCGGTACCAACGAAGTTATCGTTATACCAGAGGATGGTATTTCGTTTTTCAGCACCCCACTGGTAATTGCGGAAAACGACCATAGTGATTGGTGGCCATTCATTACGCCCGCAGGCGGTCATTTCGTTCATCGAAATGCCAAAGGCACCATCCCCGGCAAAGCCAACAACAGGCACATCCGGACAGCCAATTTTTGCCCCGAGTATCGACGGAAAGCCATACCCACATGGACCAAACAAACCGGGTGCCAGGTATTTACGACCTTGTTCGAAAGTTGGGTAGGCATTTCCAATCGCACAGTTGTTCCCAATATCAGAAGAGATAATTGCTTCTTTGGGAAGTGCCGCCATAATGGCGCGCCAGGCTTCGCGGGGGGACATGCAGTTCGGTTCACGATCACGTGAATGCTGGTTCCAATTGGTGCCTGGATCATCATCTTCATGAACCATGGATGCCAGTTCTTCCTGCCAGCCTGATTTGGACTGGGCGATCAGTTCGCGGCGTGCATCACGATCTGTGTCCCCTGCGTTGTCTGAGAGTTGTTCGTAGATCTGATCGGCAACCCGACGGGCATCACCCTGGATCGCAACGTCTACTTTTTTGGTCAGCCCGATGCGGTCTGCATTGATGTCCACCTGAATGATGCGGGCGTTTGCTGGCCAGTAATCGATTCCGTAGCACGGCAGTGTTGAGAAAGGGTTGAGGCGAGTGCCCAGTGCCAGTACGACATCGGCCCTGGATATGAGTTCCATAGCGGCTTTTGAGCCGTTATAACCCAGCGGACCGACAAAAAGCGGGTGAGAACCATAGAAGGCATCGTTGTGCTGGTAGTTACAGCATACTGGCGAGTCAAGTTTTTCCGCCAGTGCCCTGGAGGACTCGATTGCGCCGCTGAGAACTACTCCCGCACCATTTAGAACTACCGGAAATTGGGCATCGGATAGAAGTTTCGCTGCTTCTGCGATGGCGTTCTTTCCACCCGGTGAGCGTTCCATACGAATAATCTGTGGCAGTTCAATATCGATCTCATGAGTCCAGTAGTCTCGTGGGACATTGATCTGAGCAGGTGCAGATTCGCGACGTGCTTTCTCAATCACCCGATTCAGGACTTCGGCAATACGGGAAGGTTCGCGTACTTCCTCCTGGTAGCAGACCATGTTCTCGAACACGGCCATCTGTTTTACTTCCTGAAAACCGCCTTGCTCTATGGTCTTGTTGGCGGCCTGAGGCGTTACAAGCAGCAACGGCGAATGGTTCCAGTATGCGGTAATAATGGGCGTCACAAAATTTGTGATCCCGGGGCCATTTTGTGCAATCGCCATACTCATTTTTCCAGTGGCCCGCGTATATCCGTCAGCACTCATGCCGGCGTTACATTCATGCGCACAGTCCCAGAACTTAATTCCGGCAGCCGGAAACAGATCCGATATCGGCATCATCGCCGAACCGATGATGCCGAAGGCATGTTCAATGCCATGCATTTGCAGGACTTTTACAAATGCTTCTTCGGTGGTCATCTTCATGTTTATCTCCAAATGTCTAACAATTAAGTAAAGTTGGCCGTTCTTTTGTTGGCAGGTCTAATCTTCAGTGTTTAAGGGCATCCACTGGATCGGTGAAATCATAGCCGAGAGCACGAGCTACTTCCTGACAGGTGATTTTCCCGCCATGGACGTTAAGTCCGTTTCGAAGATGCGAATCATCCCTGAGCGCCTGACGATAACCGGCATCGGCCAGTTTCAGAACATGGGGGAGGGTGACATTGTTGAGTGCGTAGGTTGAGGTTCGCGGTACACCACCTGGCATATTGGCGACACAGTAATGAACCACGCCGTCGACCACGTAAGTCGGTTCAGCATGGGTTGTCGGCCTGGATGTTTCACAACATCCGCCCTGATCAATTGCAACGTCCACAATCACTGAGCCTGTTTTCATGCCGCGGACCATGGCCGCCGTAACCAGCTTTGGGGCAGCCGCACCCGGGATCAGTACGCCGCCGATGACAAGATCAGCCTCCTGTACGTGGTGTTCAACGGCGTCCCGAGTCGAGAAGACCGAATTAGTCGAGCGGCCAAACTGTTGCCAGTGCGACTCGAGCACATCTGGATTGCGGTCGATAACCCAGACGTCCGCACCCATACCCACCGCGATGTGAGTAGCGTGGGTCCCAACCACGCCTGCCCCCAGAATCACGACTTTGGCCGGATCAACGCCGGGCACACCGCCCAGGAGCATGCCTCGTCCACCATGTGGGTTTTCCAGGCAGTGGGCACCTGCCTGAATAGCCATACGCCCGGCAACTTTCGACATGGGTGCGAGCAGCGGCAGACCTCCCGACGGAGAGGTCACCGTTTCGTAAGCTATACATACAGCGCCAGAATCAACCAGATCAGAGGTCTGCTCAGGGTCTGGTGCGAGATGAAGGTATGTGAACAGCACCTGTTCTTCACGAAGTAGTTTGCGTTCCGGTTCCAGCGGTTCCTTCACTTTTACAATCATGTCGGCTTCGCCGAAGATCCGAGATGGGTCATCAATGACGGCTGCCCCAACAGAACGATAATCATCATCTGTTGCGCCGATACCTTCTCCGGCATTTTCCTGGACCTGGACGTCATGACCATGCGCTATCACCTCTCGCACACTGGCAGGTGCGAGGCCTACTCGGTATTCATGATTCTTGATTTCTTTTGGAATTCCGATCAGCATAGACTTTCTCTCTATGTCAGAATGTTTTGAGTCGCATCAAACTATTTGTGGACTATAGCAGTACGGTCAACAGGCGAGGCCAACTATGAAATACGATCTCGAGTTTCTTGAAAACTACTGGATGCCGTTTACATCAAACCGGGATTTTAAGGCTGATCCCCGACTCGTGGTGCGTGCAGAAGGAGTGTATATGTACAGCCACGAAGGAGAACGCATACTTGATGGCTCATCAGGCCTATTCTGCTGCGCCGCCGGCCACAGTCGGCCGGAGATTGCCGAGGCGGTTTATAGCCAGTTGAAAGAGGCCGCCTACGTACCTCCCTTTCAGCTGAGTCAACCCTTAGCGTTTGAACTTGCCCGACGGGTGTCACAGATGACACCGGTTGGCCTGGATCATATTTTCTTCGTCAATTCCGGTTCGGAATCGGTCGATACGGCCATGAAAATTGCCTATGCCTACCACTATGCCCGCGGACAAGGACAGCGCCAGCGATTCGTGTCCCGGGAACGAGCCTACCACGGCGTCAACATGGCGGGTGTGTCGTTGAGTGGCATGATCAAGAATCGGCAAGCCTTCGGCCCCGGCATCCCCGGGGTGGTGCATATGCGCCACACCTGGTTGCCCGAGAACCGGTTTGTCCGGGGACAGCCGGAGACTGGGATTGAGTTGGCGGATGATCTCGAACGAGCGGCAATGAACTACGGGCCGGACACGATCGCGGCCTGTATTGTTGAGCCGATTGCGGGATCGACCGGTTGCTTGGTGCCACCAAAGGGGTACCTGGAACGTTTGCGTGAAATTTGCGATACGCACGGGATTCTGTTGATTTTCGACGAGGTCATTTGTGGATTCGGTCGACTGGGTGCACCGTTTGCCGCCCAGGCATTTGGTGTCACCCCTGACGTGATGACCATGGCGAAGGCGATGACCAATGCTGCCCAGCCTATGGGGGCCGTGGCTGTAAGTGACAAAGTTCATTCGACAATTCTGGAGGCGGCACCGGAAGGTGCTGTGGAATTCTTCCACGGGTATACCTATTCAGCACACCCGGCAGCCTGCGCGGCTGGGCTTGCCACCATGGACCTGTTCGAAAAAGAGGATCTGGTTGCACGCGCCAAGGCGCTTTCGCCGTATTTTCTGGATCAGGTGTATGCCTTAAGCGACCTGCAGATCATCACCGACATCCGCGGTTACGGGCTCTTCGCCGGCATCGATATATCGCCTGAAGGTGGCGCAGGCGTCCGAGGACTGGACTTCCAGAAACGGCTTTATCGTAACGGGCTGCACATCAAAATGACCGGGGATGCAGGCCTGCTGGCTCCACCGCTTATCGCCGAGCCTAAACATATAGACCGTATGTGTGAAATTCTGCGTCAGACACTCTTGGAATATTGATGATCTGGAGTTGCTGGCAGTAGGGTTAATTAGCAGAGATATGAGATAGTTCTTACTCCGCTTGCGGCTTCAATTGTTAAGATGATTAAAGCTAGAAGGGGCAAAGGATGGATAAGCAAAACACAAGTGCAAGAGAGAAGGCTACCAATCGCCGCCAGTTCATAAGGACCGTCTCAGTTACAAGCTGTGCAGCAGTTACGTTTCCTTGGATTATTCGCCCAGAAGTTTTAGCGGCATCAGGAACACTCAATGTGCTGATGTGGTCAGATTACCTTACACTGGGATTTCTGGAATCCTTCAAGGACAAGACTGGTATAAACGTTAACCACACGCCAATCGGTTCGAATGAAGAAATTCTATACAAAATGAAATCCACTAACGGTCGGGGTTTTGATATCTGTAGCCCCACCAATATGCGATCTCTGCAGTGGGAGCCTCTAGGTTTGTTACAACCATTTGATCGTAGTCGGATTAAAAACCTCAACAATGTAAACCCGGCGATGCTGGTGGTGGGTGACCAGGAATGGAATTTTGGTGGAAACGGTTCCTACTGGTTGCCGCTTATCTGGGGCACAGAAGGTGTGGCCTGGCGCACGGACAAATGGATGCCACCGCGAGATGGCGAGATTCCCAGTTATGGGGATATCTGGCAACCGGATATGGAAGGAAAAACCATGATGAGTCCACATTCGGGTATGCTCGGTGCAGGCTTATACTTGGAGACAACCGGTGTCCTGGACGCTGGTGCCATGCGCAAGGCATATGCCGATGAAGCGATAATGCGCAAGACCTGGGCGGTTGTGACTGATTTCTGTATTAAGAACAAAACTCAGGTCAAACTATTTTGGAACAATGCTGATACCCAGAGGAACGGTTTAATGGGCGGAGGTTTGGTTGTTGGTCAGACTTGGGAAGGTCCACCGATTACCTTGATGCAGAACGGCGCCCCGGTTCAGTACCGAGCTCCAATAGAAGGATCACTGGCATGGATCGATGGAATGTCCCTCTCAGCCGCAGCCGACGATCTTGATTCGGTTTATGCATTTATCGACTACTGTTTCACACCGGAGCCGGCAGGCAAGTCAATCGATGGTGGTGGTGACAGTGATTGGGGGAGTCATGGCTACAACTCCGCCGTGCTTGGTGCTGATCGCTTTAGCAGTCTTAACCACAGTAAGATATTTTCATCAGTCTATCCAGGGAATTCTCTATTTAATCTGTGGCCGTGGCCAAGGGAGCCTCAATGGTACGCTGACGTGCGAACCGAATACCGTAATAAATTTGTCAACGCCTGGCTCGCCCAGTAGAGGAGAGGTATTGCTGTGGTCAAGACCACCTGTATCGGTGCCTACCCAAAACCGGATTACGTAGACCTTCCGGACTGGTTCAACCACCCTGACGGCCCAGATGCCACGGACCCGACAGAACGTTGGTCAGACGCTATGAATGCGCTTGGTGATGATGCGGAGAGCATCATCAGTAGAGGTGTCCAGGAAGTCATTGCAGACCAGATTGAAGCGGGGATTGATATTCCGACCGACGGTGAGGTCCCACGCGAGAACTATATCCATTACCACTGCCGGCATATCAAGGGTATTGATTTTGGAGTTCTGACTGAGGTCTCTCTGAGGAACGGCGCTTACAGTGCTCGATTACCAACCGTCAATGGACCGGTCAGTGCGCGAAATATTTTTCTGGTGCGGGACTGGAAACGCGCTCAGGGTTGTACCGACAGGCCGATCAAAATCACAATTCCCGGACCAATGACCATCACCGATACCACCGCCGATGCGTACTACGATAACGCCGAGCGACTTGGTGCCAAGCTGGCGGATGCGTTGAATCGCGAAGTGATCGCTCTCGCAGAAGCCGGGTGCTCGAACATTCAGGTTGACGAACCGCTATTTGCGCGAAAACCCGCCGCTGCACTGGATTATGGTTTCGAAAACCTGGAACGTACCTTCCACCGATGTCCCAAGAATGTCATCCGTACGGTGCATATGTGCTGCGGCTACCCGGATCGGTTAGACAATCCGGATTATCCTAAGGCAGATCTGGACAGCTACAACAAGCTGGCAGATGCTATCGAATACTCGTCTATCATGGCGGTGTCCTTTGAGGATGCACATCGCCACAATGACTTATCGCTGCTGGATCGGTTCAACCAGACCCATGTCATCCTGGGTGTGATTGCAGTTGCCAAAAGTAAAGTGGAATCAGTGGGCGAAATCAGAGATCGACTGGTGTCTGCGTTGGAACACATCGATGCGGATCGCCTGCTGGCTGCACCGGATTGCGGGCTGGGGCTCTTGAGTCGGGAGTTGGCTCGCTCAAAGTTGTCGAATATGTGTGAAGCGGTGCGCACCATTGGCTGATGCGGCGATCTAGGGCTTAGCTGGACGCCTTCGCAGGGTTGAAGTGGGGATGAACCCCTGGTTGATGTCGGCAGTATCGTTGTAACCAAAAACACCTTCAAGTTTGAATGTAATGCGATAGGTCATATCGTGATCATCGACAGCGGGAAAGCGCACAGCCGGTTCGATCTCCCAGAACAACCAGTCCCGACCGGTTGTCCTGCGGTATTTTGCCTTTAGAACAACATCATTCAGTTCTCCCGGTTTGTTTCGGTAGAAGAACTCCGCACCATACGCTATGGCGTGTCTGGTTCGCTGTCTGAGTCTCTCATAGAGCGTGAAGTACTGATCGATGCATATACCGTCATTGCATTTGTCGGTGTTGTTCTGGTACCAGCGAATCTGGGTTGTGGGCCGGAAAAAAAACCTGGTCGACAAAGGCCAGTCAAATGTAATTTGACCCCGGTATTCAGTTTTGGCTTTAGTGAAATAGTGTATTGAGTTCGTGACGCTGGGAACCCAGCGGCTGTCCCTGTCGAAAGTCAGGCGATGTCGTGCGCGCCCGAACAACTGGTAACTACCGGCTCTTTTGCGGAAACCAACATCAAAGCGCAGCTGCCGCATCGGATCCGTACCGGGCGGCCTGATCCGAAGGCTGATGTTCTGATCCTCGGTATTGACTGAAGCCGTCGAATCATCGTCCTGGCCGAAAATGATCTGTAATCGATGTTCGGTCCTGGGCAGCGAAAGTTTACCGCGAATACCCACTGAGAACTGTTCATCGTCATTTCCATCAGCTCGCATTTTGACGTATACACGAAGGCGTGTTTCCTGGCCTTCGTCGTCAATTATTTCGTTAGAGAAGAATCGGTCAATCCGATCTGCTGTATCGAGAGTTATTCTGGACCACTTATCGTGCCCGGCAGCAATTGTGTTGAAAGATACGTCGCTCTGGTCAGCATGCGCACGGTTGCCTGTCGATGACAGGACGATTCCCATGATCAGGGTCAAACAGGCAGCGAATATCGGCACGGCCCGGTTAGTGCAGTTCAGCACAAGACTGAGAACCACTTCCGGGTTACCGGAGACTGATCGACGCGCATCCTGATTTCCCATCGACCGATAAATTCGCCCATGCCCAAAGCCGGATTAAAGGCGCTCAAGAGAGCCGCACCCGCAGGCGGATGCAGTTTCAGCCACACTGTGATGCGAATACTGCCTGCTCTATGAAAGGTATGGGTGGTCTGCTCCCGCCGTGTTCCGGAAGGGTCGATCCAGTCAACGTTGAGGGTATGTTCACCATTGCGCAATCCTTCGATGTCAATCACGGAAAAAATTTTGTCAGCGCAGTTGAATTCGCCGCTCAGAGACGGGACGGGAACTCCGTTCTCAATTGAGCGGGTAACAAAGGCATCCAGTGATGTTACCGCCATGGCCGGAGAAACCAGACAACATAGCACAAGTACAATCCAACGGCCGGGCATGAAATGGCAACCGGGCATTTGTGGGTACCCGTCAGGCGGCTTTTCGTAAAAACCCCTCGGTTTCAGTGACAGCCGCTGCAAGTTTGTCGAACAGTTCATCGACTTGCGTGTTTTCAATAATGAGTGGTGGGCAAATGCCGATCACATCTCCCGGCAGGGCGCGGACGACCAGGCCCCTGGCCAGGGCACTGGCTGCCAGGGCAGGTGCGGCCTTTGCTTCAGGCGAGAACTGTGCTCGGCTCGACTTGTCGGACACCAGTTCCAAAGCTGCAATCAGTCCAACACCTCGAGCTTCACCAACGATGGAACTGTCCGAGAGCTCACTGAGTCGCTCTAGAAAATGGGGGGCCACGGACTGAACATGACCGATCATGTCTCGCTCTTCGTAGATCTTGAGTGTCTCGATTGCAACGGCACAGGAAACCGGGTGCCCCCCATAGGTATAGCCCATGCCGAATGCGCCATGCTTACGGCTTTGTTCCTTTATTACATCGTAGATCTTCTCAGAGATCATCAGGGCTGAAATTGGAAGATATCCGGATGACAGTTGTTTGGCGCAGGTGACCATGTCAGGTCGGATATCGTAGGTATCACATCCCCACATTTTGCCGGTTCGACCGAACCCGCAGATAACCTCGTCGGCAACCATCAGTATGTCGTACTTGTTAAGCACCACCTGGATTTTTGGGAAATAGGTGGCCGGTGGCAGGATTACGCCGCCTGCACCCATGATTGGTTCAGCAACAAAAGCCGCTACGGTTTCAGGTCCTTCCTGCAGTATGAGCTGTTCCAGACTGTTGGCGAGCCGAGTGGAGAAGGCCTCCTCGCTTTCGCCTGTTTCTCCAAAGCGATAGAAATTGGGCGTGTCGGTCTGCTTCATTCGATCAAGCGGAAGATCAAAATCATTCTGCATCAAGGGGATTGCAGTCAGGCTGCCGCTAGCGACTGTCACCCCATGGTATCCGCGAAGCCTCGAGATAATTTTCTTTTTGTCCCTAAGGCCGCGGCCATTGTTGTAGTACCAGGCAAATTTAATCGCTGAATCGATCGCTTCTGAGCCTGAATTGAGGAAAAACGCGCGGACCATGTCGCTGGGTGCGATCGATATCAGCCGTTCGGAGAGTTCAATCACCGGTTCGGTGGAGCGGTGGGCAAAGGTATGGGAATAGGGCAGAACGGCGAACTGTCGGGCTGCTGCATCAGCCAGCCGGCTCTCGGAGAATCCCAGTGACACACACCACAGACCGGCCAATCCCTCCAGATACTGGTTGTCGTTGTCATCCCAGACGTAGATACCGTCACCTCGGGTAATGACCAGTGGGCCCTGTTCCTCATGTGCTGCAAGGTTGGTATAGGGATGCAGGGTGTACGCGATGTCAGATTTTCGGTTACTGTTGGGATTGGAAACCATGGGTGCGACTCCTTAAGCGGCGACCTGATCTATTCTTAATGCGGGCCGCGATGTTAGCATGATCAGAATTGTGCACTGTAGTGGGCAGTCGAACAAGGAATGCTTGTCCTCGAACGGCCGAAAGACCACAATTCAGGGTGTAGGAACCAGGACCAGATGGAGTGCAACTGAGCATTATCCTCAGTGGTGGTTATCGGAGGAAAGAGAAAAACATGGACGCTAAAGTCAAGATTACACTGAATCATTTCGTTGGGGGTAAGCAGATAGCGGGCACCAGCGGGCGTTTTGGAGATGTGTATAACCCTGCCCTGGGCGAAGTCGCCAAACAGGTGCCCCTGGCCTCAGTGGAGGAAGTCCAGTCAGCCGTTGAAAATGCTGCAAACGCATTACCAGACTGGGCTGAAACCCCACCGGGTCGTCGGGCGCAAGTGCTCTACGCTTACCGGGAATTGCTCCACCGACACATGGACGAATTAGCCCTAATTGTGTCCGAGGAACATGGCAAGACGCTGGATGATGCGAAGGGTTCGATTACCCGCGGGCTGGAGGTGGTTGAGTTTGCCTGTGGTATACCGCAACTACTCAAAGGAGAGTATTCCGAGGGTGTTGCCGCTGGTGTCGACAGCTGGAGCATGCGTCAGCCGGTAGGGGTGTGTGCAGGCATTACGCCGTTCAATTTTCCTGCGATGGTGCCTATGTGGATGTTTCCCGTTGCGATTGCCTGTGGCAACACATTTGTGCTCAAGCCCTCTGAGCGTGACCCGTCCTGTTCTTTGCGCATGGCCGAATTGCTGAGTGAAGCCGGTCTGCCAGATGGTGTTCTGAACGTGGTTAACGGCGACAAAATCGCGGTAGATGCGTTGTTGACCAGTCCGACCGTGCAAGCGGTGAGTTTCGTCGGTTCGACAGCAGTGGGGGAGTACATTTACCAGACCGGATGCGAAAATGGTAAACGGGTTCAGGCATTGTGTGGTGCAAAAAACCACATGGTGGTGATGCCCGACGCCGACATGGGCCAGGCGGTCGATGCTGTGATGGGTGCCGCCTACGGTTCCGCTGGCGAGCGTTGTATGGCGGTATCTGTGGTAGTAACTGTAGGTGATGACACGGCAGATCGGCTGATGAAGCAGCTCAAGCCACGAATTGAGGCCCTGAAAGTCGGTGCCTATGATCAGTCCGACGTAGAGATGGGCCCGGTGATCACACCCGATGCCCGCGACCGCATAAAAGGTTACATCGACCAGGGTGTCGACGAAGGTGCCGATCTGGTCGTCGACGGCCGGGATATTTCAGTTGGAGGATACGAGAACGGCTGTTTTGTCGGTGCCACGGTTTTCGACAAGGTCACGCCGGCGATGAAAATATATACGGATGAAATATTTGGTCCGGTACTGTCTGTTGTCAGGGCGGGGAGTTATGAAGAGGCCCTGGACCTGGTCAACAAGCATGAATACGGAAATGGCACCGCGATATTTACCCGTGACGGAGACGCTGCCCGTGATTTCACGCATCGCGCGCGAATCGGCATGGTGGGCGTGAATGTGCCCATACCGGTACCCTTGGCCTTCCACAGTTTCGGTGGCTGGAAAAGGTCTCTGTTTGGAGATCACTATATTCACGGGCCCGAGGGCGTTCGCTTCTACACCCGGATGAAAACGGTGACGTCGCGGTGGCCCTCTGGTATACGCGAAGGCGCCGTCTACAACTTCAAGGCCGGCGGTGAGCACTGATTACCGCTGCCATTAGAAGCAGGTGTCAGACGGAAGCTGCGTTATTACCGGCAATCCTGCCGAACACGGCGCCGTTGAGTAGGCCCGTACCCCCGGGGTAGTTGTGGTAGAAAATCCCGCCTACCAGTTCACCGGCGGCGAATAAACCGGGGATAGGGATCAGGTCTTCGTCGACAACCTGCGCCTGCGGCGTGATCCTCAGTCCACCGAATGTGAAAGTTATGCCACAGGTCACGCCAAAGGCCTCATAAGGCGGTGTATCCAGCGTGGTCGCCCAGTTCATCTTGTTTATCAACAGTCCGTCGGTTCGTCGCCCGTCTTTAACCGTCGGATCAAAAGGGATGTCGACTTTAACGGCTGTATTGAATTCGGCGATGGTCCGAAGGAATGTTTCTCGATTCATACCCTGCTCTTCGCTGAGTCTGTCCGCCAGTTCCTCAAGACTGTCAGCCGCCACACGTGTAATCCGTCGGATACGATACTCATCGCGCATCAAGTGGGTGACTTTGGCATCGAAAACCTGCCACGCTGTTTGCCCGGGCTGTTCCAGGATACGGCCACCATATTTGGCATAGGTATAGTTCCTGAAATCCGCACCCTCATCCAGAAAACGTTCGCCTTCATTGTTTACAACCAGCGAGAAGGGATAAGAGTGTTTCTGGAACATGTCGCCTACCGCCAGGTCGCCGAATTCAGGAGCATTGAGGTCCCAGGCGACCGCGTGACAACCGGACCAGTTGCCCCGGGGCGCAGCGCCGATGTCTAAGGCCATGCGTATGCCCGCCCCAGTGTTGAAGCGACTACCGCGCACTTTGGCCAGGTCCCATCGGGGCCCAAGATAGCGTGTGCGCATCTCGGGGTTGGCTTGGAAGCCGCCGGTTGCGAGGACGACGGCACGACAGTTGACCGTGCCGTTGATGCCGTTCTGCCTGACGACCAGACCATTGACGGTGCCATTGTCCTGGCGAAGAGATAGAACACGTGCGCCATACCGGATCTCCACGCCTGCGGCTTTAGCAATAGCAGTTTCCATATCCACCAGTCCCGGCCCACCCCCACGGGCTTCGACGGTCAGGCCGCCCCAGAATCTGAATTTGCCGTCGACCTTGAAAGCCTGACGGCCATACATCGGTATGAACCTGACGCCTTTGTGGCGTAGCCAGCGTACGGTGTCCAGGCTGTTCTTTACCAGAACTTCCACCAGATCGGGGTCGCAGCGGAACTCGGTAACACGAAACATGTCGTCGAAAAACTGCGATTCACTATAACTGCCGAATTCAGAATTGTTGATTTCTTCTTCGCTAAGGTCGCAGATATCTAATAGATCTTCGCTACCGTTGTAAGCAAAGCGAATACCGCCCGCTGTGAAGCGACTGTTGCCACCATTTTCGGGCTCAGGCGCCCGTTCAAGCACCAGTACCCGTGCACCGTTTTCGGCTGCGGCAATGGCCGCACACAGGGCCGCATTTCCGGCGCCCGCAACGCAGACATCGTATTTTTGTTGGGTCATGCTTGCCTACTCAAATGGGCGGTTACCGGTACTCGACGAGTCTGGGCCATTCCCGCGTAGTAATCAAAGTAGCCGTGCAGCACGGCCAACATCCCGTTCTGCCTGCGACAAAGGTTTACCGACATCAATGGTTTCTATCTGGGTAGAGAGCGCAGCTCGCTTTCGAATACGCCTGGCGATCTCGTGCAAAATGTGGGCTCGGGCGGTGGGGTCGAGCTTTCTCCACGCTCCGTTCATCGTATGTCCGGCGCACTGCACTGCATGATTTTCGTCAGATGCACTGGCGCGCGGGGCAGTGAACCGTTGACCTGACTGGTTGCCGGATCCCGAACATCGATTTGGGCGCCGGACCGTGCCGCGACTGGGACGCCGTCGATGAGCATGGTGTTGAGGGTGGTGAGTTGCGGTGGATATTGAAATTTATGCATAGGGTGTGCCGGTGTAGTTCTGAGAAAAGGGCGATAATCTAGAACTGAGTGCTGTTTGCAGGAACAAAGCGATGATTGAGAAACTACCCGAACTTGTTAATAACAATGAGGCACTGATCCGAAGGGGTCGCTGGCTGAATGATGTGTTTCTGGTTGAGGTGGGAGAAATTCAGTACCTGGTCCACGTGGCGGCTGGTCGGATTGAGTGCGTAGAGACCGGTCCATTTGTGATGCCCTCGTGGACCTTTGCAATTCGCGGCTCGGAGGCCATGTGGCGCAGGTTCTGGAAATCGGTACCAGCTCCCGGAGATAACGATTTGTTCGCATTGAGAAAAACCGGTGAGATGACGATCGAAGGTAACCTGAAGCCCTTCATGGCTAACCTCATCTACGTCAAAGAGGTGCTGGCGATGCCACGTTTACTGGACGACAAAACATGAAACCGTGGATAGAAGCTGTTTCAGGTCGTTACCTTCACCTCGAAATCGGTAGCCGACATCATCGACTGTATTACGAAGAATCAGGGGAAGGGATTCCCCTCGTCTGCCTGCATACCGCTGGGTCAGATGGCCGTCAGTATCGTGGTCTGCTTAACGACGACGAGGTGACGCGCCATTACCGGGTGGTTGTATTTGATATGCCCTGGCACGGAAAATCATCGCCTCCTGAAGGGTGGCAGAATGAAGAATACAAGCTCACGACGCCAGCCTACACCGATATGATCATGACGCTATGCGGCGCACTCGAACTGGATCAACCCGTGATCATGGGCTGCTCGATCGGCGGTCGAGTCGTATTGAACCTGGCGCTTGAGCATGCCGATGAACTGCGCGCCGTAATTGGTCTGCAGTCTTCAGGTCACGTTGACCCTTACTACGACATAAAATGGCTGCATCACGCGGATGTTCACGGTGGTGAAGTGTGTGCGGGCTACGTATATGGACTGGTGGCCCCACAAAGTCCGGCGTCAGAGCGCTGGGAAACCCTATGGCATTACATGCAGAGTGGACCTGGTGTATTTAAAGGCGATCTCCATTTCTACATGATCGACGGTGATATTCGTGACAAGATCAGCAAAATCGATACTGACAAGTGTCCGGTTTACCTGCTCACGGGCGAATATGATTACTCCTGCTCGCCCGAGCGCACTCGGTCGACCGCCGCTCGAATCAATGGGGCAGACATGACGATCATGGAGAAGCTTGGACACTTCCCGATGAGTGAGAATCCAGCACAGTTCCGCCGTTATCTTTTGCCGTTGCTTGATCGAATTCGCGGCTGCAATAAAACAGCCAGCTGACTGCAGTACGGTCCGTGTTTGAGCGTTATGCGCACGTATTTAATGGGATCTATTAATGAATAAGCAGCAGAATATTGGTTTTATCGGTCTGGGTGTAATGGGTGAGCCCATGTGTCGGAACCTTTCAACCAAGTCAGGGGTTAAAATCGTAGCGTTCGACAGGCGTGAAGAACCTTTAACACGGCTGAGTATGGTCGGGGTCAGTCGTGCAGCCTCACTTGCAGAGATGGCTGATTCGGACGTCGTATTTCTGTCCCTGCCAGACGGTGAGGCGGTTCAGGAGGTCTGTTTGGGAAATACGGGCCTGATTACGGTGCTGAATTCGGGTGCCATAGTGGTTGATCTGGGCACATCGCCGGTGACATTGACGCGTGAACTCGATAGTCGCTTCAAAGGGCATGACGTCCTATTTTCCGATGCACCCGTTGCAAGAACCCGCGCGGCCGCCGAGGCTGGAACATTGAGTATTATGGTGGGTGCCGAATCAAGGGTATTCAATGCGCTTGAACCGCTGCTGAGAATGATGGGTGAAGAGATTACTCACTGTGGCACTGTTGGCTCGGGACAGCTGGTCAAGATTATGAACAACATGGTGCTGTTCCAGACTGTTTCTGCCCTAGCTGAGGCCCTGGCTATCGGGCGCGGTGCAGGAATCGATCCTGCGGTAATGTTTTCTGCGTTGTCAAAGGGTTCAGCGGATAGCTTTGCGTTGCGCAATCATGGTATGAAAGCAATGTTACTGGATAAGTTCCCACACGATGCGTTCAGTACAGCCTACGCGATGAAAGACCTGGACTATGCGCTCGAACTGGCCCGCGATGTCGGCTTTGAGGCACCAGGTGCACAGGTTGTGCGAGATCGCTTCAGACAGGCGATAGACGCTGGCTTTCATGACAGCTACTTCCCGGTCGTCAGTCGTGTCATCTGATTCGCAGTTGGTACATTGATCGTAACCAGAACATATCTGGCAGGGTTTGTAGACTGTCTTTTCTTGTGGTCAACAGCGTGAAGGCAGTACAGCTTCAGCACTATGGTGGATCCGACGCGCTGTCGCTGGTCGATGTAGATATTCCGACCCTGGGTGATGGCGAGGTATTGGTCAGAATCGAATCAGCAGGCGTCAATTTCATCGATATTTACATGCGGGAAGGACACTATCAGCAGTCTTCCACCTATGGTTCAGCTCTGCCATTTACGCTGGGTATGGAGGCGGTGGGCACGGTGGCCGACGCAAATGGAGATACCAGGCTGCAGGCGGGTGACCGTGTTGCTTACTGTCTGAGCCGTGGTAGCTATGCCGAGTACGCCGTGGTCCCTGCCTGGCAGCTGGTGGTTGTACCGCCTGATATTGATTCAAACACCGGCGTGGCACTGATGCTGCAGGGTTGTACGGCACATTACCTGACGCATTCTTTATTTTCGTTGTCGACAGGTGACTGGTGCCTGGTCCATGCTGGGGCAGGTGGCGTGGGTCAGCTGTTGGTTCAACTGGCCGGAAAACGCGGTGCACAGGTCATTACAACGGTGGGCACGCCAGAGAAAGCTGAAATTGTGAAGCGCCTCGGGGCAGATCACGCTGTGTTGTACCGGGAAGTAGACTTTTTCGAAGCCGTGCAGTCTGTGACAAAAGGTCAAGGTGTGGATGTGGTCTACGATGCGGTCGGCAAGCAGACGATAGCGTCGAGTATCCGTTGTCTCAAGCGGCGTGGCACGTGTGTCAACTACGGTGGGAGTTCCGGTCTGGTTGAAACAGTCAGTCCACTGGCATTGGCCGACGCGGGCAGTGTGTTTTTTACCCGCCCCCATCTGGCACACTATATGGCCGATCAAGTCGAGATCCAAGGTCGATGTACGGATCTGTTTGGAGCCGTTGGCAATGGGACACTGTCCGTCACAATCGACCAAGTATTTGAGCTTTCCGCGTTTGCAGAGGCTCATGCGCGGCTCGAGTCGCGCGGGACGCTGGGAAAGTTGTTGCTAAGGGTATAACGTATCGGATTTTGGGGGCTCGTCTCAAGTCACGTGGGATTGAGCCCACCTGGATACGAAACTTGGCTAGGGTGCCAGACATTTATAAAGGGTTGACCAATGATGGATATTAAGAAAAGAGATCTCCGAAGACGTTTAGAGCAGGGTGAGTTCATCTGCGCACCCGGTGTATTTGATCTTATTTCCGCCCGAATCGCAGACCGTTTTGAATTCCCGGCGTTGTATATGACAGGTTATGGTGTTGTTGCATCTTCTCTGGGTTTGCCCGATGCAGGACTCGCCGGTTATAGCGATATGGTCGAGCGTGTAGATCGGATTGCTTCGGCAACTTCTACCCCAGTGATTGCAGACGGTGACACCGGGTATGGAGGTCTGCTGAATGTCGACCATACCGTGCGCGGTTATGAACGTGCGGGCGCCTGCGCTATACAACTCGAGGATCAGGTCTCACCTAAAAAGTGTGGGCACACGCCGAATCGTAAAGTCATCCCTGTGGAAGACATGGTGAGTAAGATCAAAGTGGCGCTCAACGCCAGAGGATCAGAAGATTTTCTCGTCATCGCGCGGACTGACTCCCGCACCGGGCTGGGAATCGAGGAAGCAATACGCAGGGGCCAGGCCTTTGCCGATGCTGGCGCCGATATTATTTTCATTGAGTCACCGGAGTCGGTCGACGAGATGGCCGAGATCGGGCGCAGAATCGACAAACCGTTGTTGGCAAATATTGTTGTCGGTGGCAGTACACCGCTACTTTCAGAAAAAGAGCTTGCCGACCTGGGTTATCAACTGGCGATTTTTCCCGGCAGTGCGTTTCTGGCCATGGGTGCAGCAGTGGAATCGGTCTATGCGCACATCAAAACCACCGGTTCCACAGAAAGCCTGGATACGCCGCTTTATGAATTTCAGGCCTTTAATCAACTTATGGGATTTGACAAGGTCTGGGCATTTGAGAAGGCCTGGCTCAGTCAAGACTGAAATCGACTTAGACTGATTATCGAAATACAACGTTAAGATTACGCGGCGTATCCGAATTTCACTGTGCGGATTCAGCAGTGTTATGATTGAGCCAGGTACGGCAAATTTCCAATTGGATTTCCCATCTAGACATTCCCTTAAGATATGTAAGATACACAGGAGGAGAGTAAGGTCCCGCGGAAGCGCTGGTGCTGAGCGCGGGAGCTTGACCTACCATGGCGAAGCTACTTGAAGTTAAAAACCTGACGACGCAATTCTTTACCAGTGCGGGTACCGTTCAGGCGGTAGACGATGTTTCCTTTGATATTGACGAGGGAGAGACTGTGGCTGTGGTGGGAGAGTCGGGTTGCGGTAAATCGGTCAGTGCGCTGTCGATCCTGCGTTTGATTCCCTGGCCACCCGGTAAGATTATCGGTGGCAGCATTCATTTTTCCGGGCATGACCTGCTTGCGCTCAGTGACGATGAGATTCGCAAGATTCGCGGTCGCGAGATCAGTATGGTGTTTCAGGAACCGATGACCTCGCTCAATCCGGTACTTTCTATTGGATTGCAGCTGACCGAGACGATGGAGCATCACTTGGGCATCTCGAACGACAAGGCCCACCAGAGAGCCACAGAGCTGTTGGCGAAGGTTGGACTCTCTGATCCTGAGCGGCGTCTCAGTCAGTATCCGCATCACTTGAGTGGCGGCATGCGCCAGCGGGTCATGATCGCTATGGCACTGAGCTGTGAGCCGAAGCTGATTATTGCTGATGAGCCAACCACCGCGCTTGACGTCACGATTCAGGCTCAGATACTGGAGCTTATGAAAGACCTGACTAAGGAGTTGGGTGTCGCGTTGATGGTGATTACGCACAACCTCGGTGTCGTTGCTCGTTATGCTGATCGTGTGAACGTCATGTATGCCGGTAAATTGGTTGAAATGGGTAATGCCCGTCAGATATATCATGATCCGCATCATCCTTACACACTCGGCCTATTGGCGTCTGTACCAAGGATGGATCAGCCTCGCGGCAGTCGACTGGTTCCGATCGAAGGCCAACCCCCCGATCTGACCCGTCTAGATTCAGGGTGTGCCTTCAGGCCTCGATGCCGTTTTGCGGTGGAGCGCTGTGCGTCTGAAATTCCAATACTTCAGTCTGTCGACAGCGAACACGTTGCTGCGTGCTGGCGGGTCTCCGAGATTTCTGAACTCAAGGCAGCGTCATGACAACAGTTCAACAGTCGCCCTCGTCCTTACCTTCAGCCAATGGTGTGTCTGAAGAAACTTTCCTGCAGGTGCGGGACCTCAAGATGTATTTTCCAGTCACCGAAGGTGCCATCGTTCAGAAGATAGTCGCCCATGTAAAAGCGGTTGACGGTGTCTCATTTGATATCAGACGAGGGGAGACACTGGGTCTGGTGGGAGAGTCTGGCTGCGGCAAGACCACGGTCGGGCGATGTATCCTGCAACTGGAACATGCCACCGAAGGTGAGATCATGTTTGAGGGGCAAAATCTCACGAAGCTTAGCCAGAAAGAACTGGTACCCGTGCGGGCAAAAATCCAAGTCATCTTTCAGGACCCTTACAGCTCGTTAAACCCGCGTATGAAGATCGGCACTATGTTGGAAGAACCCATGCGTGTCCACCGTATTATTACAGACGCCAGCAAGCGAAAAGAGCGAGTCAGAGAGCTTTTGTCCGTCTGTGGACTGGATCCTAAGTTTGCCGATCGTTACCCGCACGAGATGAGTGGAGGCCAGCGTCAACGTGTCGGTATTGCTCGAGCACTGGCTCTGGATCCAACCTTTATCATCTGTGATGAGGCGGTGTCGGCTCTGGATGTCTCCATCCAAGCGCAGGTCATCAATCTGCTGGAGGACCTTCGAAAAGAATTTGATCTGACTTATCTCTTTATCGCCCATGATCTCAGTGTTGTGCGACACATCTCAAATCGGGTGGCGGTGATGTATCTGGGAAACCTGGTTGAACTTGCTGATGGTGATGAATTGTTCAATAACCCGACACATCCGTATACCCGCGCTCTACTGGATGCGGTACCTATCCCAGACCCAGTGGTTGAGGGGGACCGTGAGCACAGGGTTATCAAAGGTGAGGTCCCGAGTCCGATGAATCCCCCAAGCGGATGTGTTTTTCATCCCCGCTGCCCACTGGCAGTGGACAGTTGCCAGGTCTCGGTGCCAGAATTTCGTGAGGTGGTGCCTGGCCATCGGGTCGCCTGTAGCCAGGTTTGAGGTATAAGGTCTGGTGTTATACAGTGCTAGCCAGCCAGAGTTGGGATTTTCTTGGTAGATTCATAAGAAGATTGACCAAATTTAGGCCTGAATCAAGTATTATCAAGCTGACGTAAACACAAAGGAGGATGTTAAATCATGAAACAATCCATTTTTAAGGCTCTCGTAATGACGGCAGTCGGGGTGGTGTTCGCGCTTGCGGGCACGCTGTCCGCCTCGGCGGCTACTCCAAAGAAAGGGGGTATTCTGAATTTCGTGGTGGGCAGCAAGATCCCGTCCTACGACGGGCATATTGAGTCTACTTTCGGGATGATTCACCCGATCCGGCCATTCTACAGTTTGCTGTTCCGGGTCAATCCGGACAACCCGGCCGATCCAACCGACTTTCTGTGCGATGTTTGCGAAGGCAGCATACCGACCGGTGCAAAAGGAGGGACCGAGTACACTTTCAAAATTCGAAAGGGCCTCCAATTCCACAATGGCACACCACTGAATGCGCACGATGTCAAGGCGACCTTCGACAAGATCATCTTTCCGCCTGAAGGTGTCCCCAGCAATCGCAAGGCGATGTTCAGAATGGTCAAATCGATTGAGGTGCCCGATGACCACACCATCGTGTTCACGCTGGATTTCCCGTCGGGCGCGTTCATTCCCAGCATGGGGATGCCGTTTAATTTCATCTACAGCAAGAAAGACCTTGATACCCACGGTTACGAATGGCACAAGAAAAACATCAATGGCTCGGGCGCTTTCATTTTTGTCGAGCACATCGCGGGGTCTCACGTCTCAGGCAAGCGCAACCCAAATTACCATCATGAGGGCAAGCCTTACCTTGACGGTTTCAAGGCAATTTCCGCGCCGAAGATGTCCATACGCCTGCAGGCCATTCGTGGTGACCGGGCCGCGATCGAGTTCCGCGGTTTTCCGCCCAAGGCTCGGGATGATCTGGTCAAAGCACTAGGTGACAAGATCACGGTACAGGAAAGCGACTGGAACTGTGCACTGATGTTTACCGCCAATGTTGAGCGAAAACCGTTTGATGATAAGCGCGTGCGTCACGCTCTGACCTTGGCGGTGGATCGCTACGAGGCATCCAAGTATCTTTCTAATATTGCAATCGTGAAGACGGTCGGCGGTATTGTTTTTCCATCACATCCGCTGGCGGCGACGGCAGAAGAGCTTGAAGGATTGATTGGTTTCTCGAGGGACATCGAGGCCAGTCGTGCGAAAGCGCGGGCGCTGCTGAAGGAAGCCGGTGCCGAAGGCATCAGTTTCGACTTCAACAATCGCGGTGTCGATCAACCCTACAAGGTGGTTGGTACCTGGTTGGTTGACCAGTGGCGCCAGATCGGCTTGACGGCCATTCAGCGGGTGCAGCCTTCACCGCAGTTCTATGCCACGCTGCGTAAAAAGAAGGACTTCGATGTGACAGTCGACTTCAACTGCCAGTCAATAGTGAATCCGATTGCTGACGTTACTAAGTTCCTGTGCAGTGCCGGCAACCATTACTCGGGCTGCGACAATCCGAAACTGGACGCAATCTACGACCGACTGCTCAAGGCTGAAACGCCAGCACAGCAGCGTGCGACCATGCGAGAGTTCGAGAAGGAAGCGTTTGATACGGCAGGCACTAACCTGACGCTGTGGTGGTACAAGATCAATCCACACCGTTCGTACGTGAAAGGTTGGAAAATCGCGCCCAGTCACTACCTGAACCAGTCGCTGGATCAGATTTGGCTGGATAAGTAAAACCAAGAGTTGGTTGATCCCACGCAAGTTGTTGTGCGTGAAATGTAACTAACGCCCGTCGCCGTCCGGCGACGGGCGTTTACCTTTAACTGTATCAATAACCTTGCACAAATACATCGTCAAACGGTTGTTGCTGATGCTTCCGACCTTGCTCGGCGCGGCGATACTGGTTTTCTTTTTGTTACGGGCGATTCCAGGTGACGTCTGCGAGGTGCGTCTTGCTGGCTCTGGACTTTACGTAGACGAAGCTGAGATTGAGCTGTGCCGTGAAAAGCTCGGTCTGACAAAGCCCTTGTTTGTCCAGTTCGTCGACTTTGTCACGGGTTATTTTAGGTGGGACCTTGGTGACTCGATGTGGACCGGCAAGCCCGTCACTGAGGAGATCGCAGTCAGGTTCCCCCTTTCGTTGCAGGTCGCGATCATGGCGACGGTGGTCGCAGTTCTGTTCGCCATTCCCCTCGGCGCAATCTCAGCCATCAAGCAGGACACCTGGATCGACTACGTGGTTCGGTCGTTCAGTATCGCCGGTATTGCGATGCCGTCGTTTTGGCTTGGTATTCTGATAATTCTGGGTCTGTTGATCGGGACCCAGCATTTCTTTGGTACGCCCTGGATGCCACCAATCACTTATGTACCGCTATACGAAGATCCACTGAGAAACCTGTCACAACTGATCTGGCCGGCAGTCGCCACAGGCTACCGCTACTCAGCTGTCGCCACGCGTATGACGCGGTCAGCCCTGCTGGAGGTGCTGCGGGAGGATTACATTCGCACGGCCCGCGCAAAAGGCATGATTGAAAAAATCATCATCAACCGGCATGCGCTGAAAAACGCGATGTTGCCTGTGCTGACGATCATCGGCATCGAGTTCGCCTTCCTGATGGGTGGGCTCGTGGTCACCGAGCAGGTATTCAACCTGAACGGCATCGGTAAGCTTTTTGTCGAATCGGTGCAGGCCCAGGATTTTGCCATGACCCAGCAGCTGGTGATGCTGGTTGTCCTTATTGCCGTGCTCACCAACTTTGTTGTTGACCTCTTTTACGCGTGGCTCGACCCGAGGATCCGCTACGGCTGAAATCGACAGCAATGGCAGCAATCGATCAGACAATCGAAATCGGCGACTTGCGCAAGCCGTGGTACCAGCGATTCTTTGAGACCGCCCGGCACCAGCCGCTCGGTACTGCGGGTGGCCTGGTGGTTGTGATTATGATTCTTGCGGCGGTATTTGCTAACTTCGTGTCTCCTTATGATCCTGAGGTAGCTTCCTGGAAGCACCAACTCTTGCCGCCGGATGCGAAATTCTGGTTCGGTACTGATGCCTTTGGCCGCGACATCCTGACCCGGATCATTTATGGTTCCCGGACAGCGCTGTTTGTCGGCTTCACCGCCGCTTTCGTCGGCGCGACCAGCGGTCTCATCCTGGGCGTTGCCAGTGCCTACTTCGGCGGCCGTTTCGACATCATCATCCAGCGCCTGGTCGACATCGTGATGGCCTTTCCGCTCATCGTTCTGGCACTGGCGGTGGTCGCGACCCTGGGCGCCGGAACCGTCAATGTCATCATCGCGATCACCATTCCGTTTATCCCGCAGTGCGCCCGGGTGGTCCGCTCCAGTGCGCTGGCGATCCGCGAGATACCGTACATCGATGCGGCACGGGCGCTCGGGTATGGTCACTTGCGTATCATCATGCGTCACATGGTGCCCAATGTGATGGCACCGTATCTCATCATGCTGACCACCTTTGTCGGCCACGCGATTCTGCTCGAGGCATCCCTCTCCTATCTCGGTATGGGTGTGCAGGAACCCACACCGGCCTGGGGCCTGATGCTACAGGGGGGTGCCGAAGAGTTTGCCGAGAGTGCCCCGTGGGTGCCGATCTTCCCGGGGCTTGCCATCACGCTGGCTGTATTCGGGTTCAACCTGTTTGGTGATGCTCTGCGAGACGTGCTCGACCCAAGGCTGCGTTCGCGCTAGATCAAATTCCCCCGGAATTACTTGTCTGGACCAACGAGTCGTTAACCAGGTCAAAGAGTACTCCTGGCGCGACTTTAGACAATCGAATTCAATTCCGATGGAGATCACTGAGTGAAGCTGGCCATACTGGATGACTACCAGGGAGTTGCACTGGATTCTGCTGACTGGTCACAGGTAGATCAGTCAGCAGATATTTCGATATTTGACACTCACCTGGGTGATGCCGATGCGGTCGTACGAGCACTCGACGGGTTTGACATCATCGTCGCCATGCGAGAAAGAACTCCATTTCCACAATGTGTTTTGGAACGGTTACCGAAGCTGCGTCTGCTGGTGACCACAGGGATGCGAAATCTGGCGATAGATCTGGCTGCTGCCCGCAAACAGGGTATCGATGTATGTGGTGCGCCGATGCTGGGGTATCCGGCGGCAGAACATGCGTGGGCATTGATTCTTGCACTGGTTAAGCAGATTCCGGCAGAAAACCTGTCGATGCATCGCGGCGGTTGGCAAGCCAGTCTATCCACGGGACTGCAGAACAACACACTCGGAATTCTGGGTCTGGGCAAGTTGGGTGCTCAGGTCGCACGAGTTGGGCTAGCGTTTGGAATGAACGTCCAGGCGTGGAGCGCTAATCTCACCCCGGATCGTTGTACGGAATGTGGTGTCGTTTGCGCCAGTAGAGAAGAATTATTTGCCACATCCGACATTGTCACTGTCCATCTGGTGCTGTCAGACCGAACTCGGGGGCTTATAGGCACGACTGAATTTCAGATGATGAAGCCCACAGCCTACCTCGTGAATACCTCCAGGGGTCCAATTATCCAGGAATCCGCTTTAGTTTCCGCACTTCAGAGTGGTTCAATCGCCGGCGCCGGGCTCGATGTTTACGATACCGAGCCCTTGCCTCAGAACCATCCGTTAAGAGATCTGGACAACGCTGTGTTGACTGGGCATACGGGGTACGTCATGCGGGAGAATTACGTCACCGGTTATCGCGGTGTGGTTGAGGATGTCAGTGCGTGGCTGAATGGTGAGCCGGTCAGATTGTTGAACTGACCCAGGTGGTTGTCGACTTCGATGGAGGGAGAATGGAATACCCCGATCGAGTGAAAGCGGTGACGTTCGATGTGTTTGGGACAGTCGTGGACTGGCGAAGCAGTATTGCCCGCGAACTGAATCTGCTGGCAGATGAAAAAGAGATTTCGATCGATGGTGCCGAGTTTGCCAGTGCTTGGCGAAGTCTCTACCAGCCGTCGATGTCGAAGGTGCGCTCCGGCGAGCTTCCTTATGAACGGCTCGATGTGCTACACCGTAGAAATTTGGATAGGGTTCTGGAACAGTATGGGATTGATCAATTGTCTGAACCGGAGAAAGTGCACTTAAATCAGGCCTGGCACCGTCTTGATCCGTGGCCTGATGTTGTACAGGGTCTTGTACGGCTTAAGGAAAGGTACATCATTGGCACACTGTCGAACGGCAACGTTTCGCTGATCGTCAACATGGCCAAGCATTCCGGGTTGCCCTGGGATGTGGTCCTGGGCGCAGAAATCGCAGGTCAGTACAAACCATGTGCCGAGGTTTATCTCCGATCGGCCGAAATCCTTGATCTAGAGCCCGGTCAGTGCATGCTGGTGGCGGCGCACAATGCTGATTTACTGGCAGCCAGCGAATGCGGATTCAGAACCGCTTTTGTAGCTCGACCGGCCGAATATGGCCTAGACCAGACGACTGACTTGTCAGCGGATCACGAGTTCGATGTGATCGCGACAGATTTTGTGGACCTCGCACGGCAGTTACAGGCATAAACGAAGCACCGACCTACTTTGTTCCCTTGTTTTTGTCTCCTGTCAGGAGCCTATACAGTCGTTCGAAGTTGCCGAAACCAGCTTCTCAGCATCAAGCTCGGACTATCCTTCAATGTACCTTGCTCTCAATTCGAATCTCGTAGTCATTATTGTTTTGCCAGCTCTATCTCGAAACTTAGGGTACTTCGGCATACCGTACTAGGTCATCGCCAAGTTTTACCCATTCCACGTGACTATCGAAAAACACATGTGCTGACGGCGAACGGTCGATCGGGTGTGCAAAATTAGCTAGGGTGACGTGTATTTCGTCGCCCCAACGACTGGAGCGGAAGAACAATGTGGTGCCGCAACGATTGCAATAGCCCCGCGATGCTTGTTCCGAGGACGCATACCAACTGAGGCGCTTCTCTCCCGATATCAATTCGAACTTATCTTTTGGCACCCCTACCCAAGTTACAAAGGCCGCGCCGTGTGCGATCTGGCACATCGAGCAATGACAGTGGGCACACCAGCGGGTCGGGAAATTGACGCGGAACTCAACCTTGCCACAAAGGCAGTGACCGCTCGCAGACTTTGATTCAAGAGTCGAATCTCTCATTGTCGGCATCGAACTTTGAACATTGTACGTATCGCCTTTAGAGTGATTTCTTCATACAGATCGCCAAATCAGGACACAGGTTCGTGAATTCTTCTGTAATTTGAATTGGCGCTGGCGCCTCATGGCGATCGATCTCGGTGAAGCCGAGCCTTTGGAAGAAGTTCATCGCACTCATGGTCAGCAGGTATACCGCATTAACCCCTGATTCCCTCGCCCGAGCCATCAGATGATGACACAGACCAGTCGCAATCCCAGTGCTTCGGAAATCCCGGTGTGTCGCCACTGATCGTAGCAGAGCACATTGTGAATACATCTCTAAGCCGGCCACACCTGTGGCTAATCCTTCTTTGTCCATTATTACAAAATGCTCAAGCTGTGCCTCGACTCCGAGCACCGGCAGTTGATCGTCCCGCAGTAGTGCACAGATATCTGGGTAATCTTTCTTCTTAGTAGGACGAATCGTAAGTTCACTCACGATTTGTTCACACAAAGCCTGTCGACTGTAGGCAGATTTTCAGCCCACTGTAATGTGGGTTTGTGAAATATCCTCGGCGTACAGCCTCATCCGGAAACAACTAGAGTCCCCGAGTAACTCGCGTAGGTGCTTCAATCACTTCAAAATCCTTGGATTCAATATTAGCCAAGGCTGGGTTGGCTCCCACTCCGGCAAATAGTTCTGAATTCAAATACGCTTGATAGGCATCCTTTGATTCCCAGATGTAAACGCCCCCATACGTGTTGTTTTCCTCATTGGCAAGCCAGTGTTTGGAAATAAGCCCCGGCAGTTCGGCAAAAGCGCCAGCAAGTTCGTCACACACGGCTTCATACTCGGTACGATTAATGCCCTCTAGATTGAAGTTAATGACTTGGACATGCATATTCTTTCTTCCTGAGAGTTGATTGTTGTGCCCATGTAAGTCTAACCCAATGTCCGTATAAGAGTGTACGGCGTGGGTTATTTTGACCGGACACTTATCTGCTAAGTGTGGAGACGGGGAAGTACATCCGTGGCAGACGCACTCACACGCTTTCTGACTTGAACTTTTCAGAGTAGATTGAAACTGGTTTAGTCTTTGGCTTACCCAAGTCGCCCGTAAAATGTCAATCTGGCTGACTCTGAAAGCGAGATGCCCGGTTCGGTGTTGTATGCCAGCACCACCAGCATGCGGGTTTGGCTTCCTTTTACCGGCGTAACACGGTGCATTGAATTACGCCCCCGAAACAATACCAGTGATCCCGCATCCATAGACAACTTTTCAGGAGGCATCTCTCCGTTAAGAATCTTTTGAGACAGCGGATAGTTCATATCACCCGCGTCGGTATCGCGCACATCCTTCAAATATTCAAAATCCCCTCCATCTTCAGGGGGTTGAATCATTAAAGTAATTGCAAAGGACGAGTTATCGAAATGCCAACCCAGTTCTTGCCCGTTACTGGCGTAGTGCAGGTTGATGGAAGACAGCGGATCAGCATATTCATGCAATTCTTCGATATCGAGTACGGTGCACAGGAAATCTCGAAATTCCACAGCATCATAAAGCGTTCGCAATGCCGAACCTTCTGGAATCTGATCAGTAGTAATGCACCCCTTCGACGAAATCACTTCACGATTACGAGGATGGTCGAATGAAAACTCTGGATCAGAGGGGGACAGATAGATGTTGTGGTTTTTCTCGGTAAAGTAAGCCAGGTGCTGATTGTTCATACCTTCACCCTTGATTGAGTCAACGGCCGAAGATGTCAGAAAATCATCAAGCACCAATACACCATCTTCATCCAGTTTCTCCTTGCACTGGGTTCTAAACTCATTACCCGACAGTGGGTATTGCACCAGATTAATGACACCGGATAGCAATTCAGTCATCTTTGTCCTCCGTGACCAAATTCTATGACTTTGCTGTTAAATCCGGCAACTTTTGTTTACACCCTCAACCCAATCGTGCCACCAGAGTTTCTGGCTTGATATGGGCGAACCTCTTCAGCATCTTCAAATCGCCTATCCCGAGGCTGATCAATATTCTTCTACCTGATTCTTGATACAGGGTTCAGTTTCAGCGGAATATTCCATTCGATAATGGCTGTTTTGATGGCTGAGGATAAGATTGACAATTGGTGTTGTACCGTCTGAGGCTTTACAGTTTTCAGCCTCTTCGTTGTGATCGCGACTGATTTTGTAGGCCTCGCTCGGCAATTACAGGCGTAGGAAGACATCGCGTTACGAATTCCAAGCAGCCATCATCCATCGAGTGTCTGTTCTTTGGCGGCCTGAGCACTTGTTTTCTCGTCGGCCGGCCAGCGGGCAATAAATTCTTCGATTGCACCGGAAGCCGGTTGGGCGAGATCTCCCAGTTCCCGGGCTTGCAGAAAGATAATCGCCAAAGTTGTGCCACTGAGCGCAGCCTGGTCGTTGCGCTTTCTTGCATCGCGGTGGGCTTCTTTCAGCCAGCGGGGTATTTTTTCCCGCTTGGTCTGGGCACCTGATCTATTCAGAGCCTGGCGGATCGAATCGCCGGCGACTTCCGATATCTTATACAGGTGCTTGTCGGCGTACGTCAACTCGTCCGCTCGAATGATTGACTGACTGTCCTTGATCAGTTGTCGGGCTTTCGAGTTTTGACCGAAAAGTTCAAACATAAGATGGGCTCAACAAGTGTTATACCGCAGTGTCGTGAACCGAGGTTTTGATCGTAAGTCTAGACCGTGCCGATCATTGTCAGGTCAGCCCGATCATGACGTTGTCCTTGAAGGCGGGTCGATCGGCCAGCTGCTGATACCAGCGATAAAGCGAAGGCAGTTCAGTGCGCTCGATATCAAGAGTAAACCAACGATAGACCATGATACCCAGCGGAATGTCGGCCATCGACAAGCTCTCACCTCCAACGAAAGCAGAGTCCGACAGGTGATGGTCCAGTATGGTCATCACTTGCTCCAGCCGATCTCGGCCATCTCTGATGGCATCCAGATCCCGGTCTTTCGGTGCGGTTCTGATCAGACCCCAGAAGACCGGAAATACGGCAGGAGAGACTACAGTCTGCTGCCAGTCCATCCATTGTTCTGCCCGTGCAAGATCGGTCAACGAGTCCGGCAACAGCGAGTTTGGCGTAAATTTACGGACCAGGTAGCGGACGATAACATTGGATTCCCACAGTATCGTATCCCCATCGATCAGTGTGGGTACCAGCCCGTTTGGATTCATAGACAGATAGGCCGTTTCCCGGTTACCACCAAATGGACCGCCGATGTCGTCTCGCGTGTATTCCAAGCCGAGTTCGCCCAGGGCCCATAGGGTTTTCTGGACATTGGATGAATTGTTGCGTCCCAGGATCTTCAGCATGGTGGAGTTTCCTTTATCAGAGTTCGACCGGATCCTTAGATAGCTCAAGTCTACGGACCATTACAGCAGATCGGATAGTAATTATAGCGGTGACGGCATCAATAGCCGCTCAACACTCATCGACGCTGGTTCGATGGCAGCCAGTAGACGATCAGGTTTGCCAGTAGAATTGTTCCAGCCAAACAATAGAAAACCATGTGCAGGCCGTAGTGATCTGCAATTAGGCCACCCACAGGCATCATGATCATCGTCAGCAGAGCCTGCGTACCAAACAGGATACTGGTCGCGCTGCCTGCAATTTCACGTGGCACGAGATCCATCATCCAGCTGTGTATTACGGGCCGAACCGCAAACAGCGCAAATCCCAGCAGAGAAACAGCCACCACAAGCACGATTTCATTCTGGGCGAGCGTAATCCCAGCGATGACGACCGTAGTCGTGGTGAGGCCGGCAAGTACGACCGGCCGCCGACCGATCCGATCCGACCATGTTCCGGCAACTGGTGCTGCTACGAGACCGCCCAACTGTAATGCGCTCATGGTGATTCCCATCCAGAGCGGACCTGATCCCAGTTCGTTGACGAGATAAAGCGGCAGGAAGACATACAGGCCATTCTGGGCGATGTTTCGCATACCCGACATGAGGCAGAGTCCAAGAACTGTTCGGTCGCGGGCGATCCCACCGATCTGTGTCAGGTAATGGCGCAAACCAGCCCGATCATGCTGAGTTGTCCGGCCAGATTTGTCGGTTTTAAGTAGACACAAGGCGAACACCAGGGTGATCAGAAATACCGGTGCCGCACCAATTACCGCTGTGCCCTGCCAGGTCAGGACGAGCAACAGTACGCCGGCGGCAAGGGGTGCGAGTGTGTCTCCAAGGTTTGCACACAAGGCATGGACCGACAATGCATAGCCGCGATTGTCGGGATAATGGTCCGACAGAAATGCGATTGCCGGGGGATGCCATAAATTGTTTGATGCACCCAGCAAAATGACCAGCACTGTCAGGACCAGAAACTCGCGGACCAGGCCAAAGGCCAACAGTGCGACACCACCCAAAATCAGGGATACGACCTGGAACACGATCCGTCGGCCGGTGATGTCCACCATCAGCCCACTGCCAAAATTTGCGACCAGTGAACTTAAATGAAAAATCGAAACCAGGAGACCGGCGTCGGTATACGACAGGCCAATATCCTTGGCAATAAACGGCAGCAGAAGATAGAAAAAGGCAGCGATCCAATGGGTAGTACCGTGTCCCAGTCCAACCAGGAACGCCGGACCCTGTTTTGTCCAGGGAACACCCGTGAGCCGTCCTACAGATTCCAGCACTAGTTTGTTTCTCCTAAATCGATCAAGATACCTTAACCTCTGATCTACCAGCTTGTACAGGATTGTGCTGCGACCAAAATGAGTTCAAAGTGACACGGCTTTTAGGGCACAATATTTGATCGGCTGATCAACTGTAGCCCGGGCACTCTGTGAAAAACAGATCGGCCTGGGGGGGTAATATGACTAACAGACACCAACAGCTGCCACTTTCTCGGTTTACTGTGCTGGATTTGACTCGGGTCAGGTCCGGACCCACCGCAGTACGGCAGCTTGCCGACTGGGGTGCAAACGTCATTAAGATCGAATCTCCGGCTCATATGAATGCTGAAGGGGGTATGGGTGGCGCGCGCCATGGACCGGATTTTCAGAATATTCATCGAAACAAGCGTAGTCTGACATTAAATCTGAAGCATGCCGAGGGCACGAATGTGCTGATGCGCATGGTTGATCAAGCCGATGTCGTGGTCGAGAATTTCCGGCCCGATGTTAAGCATCGACTGGGAATCGATTATGAATCGTTGGCCAAGCGCAATCCACGCATTATTCTGGCCAGTGTATCTGGGTTTGGACAATCCGGCCCTTATTCAAACAGACCTGGTTTTGATCAGGTGGCCCAGGGCATGGGTGGGCTGATGTCAATCACTGGGCTTCCCGGTCAGGGGCCCGTACGCGTGGGTGTGCCCATTGCTGATCTGACAGCGGGAATGTACGCCGCTATTGGTATACTTATCGCGCTCCTTCAGCGCGAGGAAACTGGCAAGGGTCAGTGGGTCCACACTTCCCTGTTGGAGGCGCAAATCGCGATGCTGGATTTTCAGGCTGCACGTTGGCTGATCGGCGGCGAGGTGCCGCCTCAGGCGGGCAATAATCACCCCACCAGTACGCCCACGGGTGTTTTTGCAACAGCCGATGGTTATATCAATATTGCCAGTGCTGGTGAAACTATGTGGGAGCGTTTGTGTGGTGTATTGCAAGCTGATGACCTGTTTGATAATCCGAATTACGTAACCGAGCAGTCCAGGCATAAGCACAGAGATGCACTGAATGAGGATCTTGCCGTCTATCTGCAGTATCGAACCAGCCAGGAATGGATTGACGCCTTGAACGATGCGGGCGTACCCAGTGGTCCAATCTACGACATCGATGAAATGTTTGCAGACCCGCAGGTCGAACATGTTGGAGTGGCCAAGCCAGTCCAGCATCCACAACTGGGGGAGATCCGGGTTTTGAAGAATGCGATCAATCTCAGCAGCACACCGGATGTCGATTACCGACCAACCCCTGAACGCGGGGAACATACCGACACAGTATTAGCGGAATTCGGTTACAGCGCAGAGGAGATAGAACGGTTCAGGACTGCAGGTGTTGTTTGATTTTGGAGACTAGCCAACACGCTTTCTGATCAGGTAACGTTGGCTCCCTTCAAAGATCAGAACATCGCTCTGGTTATGGATCGTAGCGCGCAGCGTGATGATGCCGGTTGTATTTTGTTCTTTGAGTTCAACGATCTCTAGCATGGGGTAGAGGGTGTTGCCTCGATAGACCGGATGCAGAAACCTGCCGCTCGCCTCGGTCATCCCTAACAGGGAATCAGCCACCTGGCTGGGAAACGTACCGGCACCTCGGGTTCAATTTCCGGTTTTTGATTTGTGGAATAGTTGTTTATGGGGCTCCTGCTGGTCAGTTGGAACGGGCAATGATGACAATGGCCGGTACGATCAGCACGATGGCGATCACAATTCTCGAGGTGAAGCGCTCTTTGCGAAAAATAAAATAGCCAAGTAGAAAGCTGATGACAGGTGATACAGACACAACCGGTACCACAGTGATGACTTGACCTATCTGGAGTGCCGTGTTCAGAGACCACAGCGAAATACCATTGATTATTCCTCCAATCAGGAACCAGGCCATGCCGGGTGACCACCGGACAGAGGGGATGATGCGTGCATGTTGGACTGATGCGACGATCAGGCCCACCAGAAGCGAGACACTGTAGCCGACAAGCCCGGCGAACAGCGGTTCCGGTACAACATCTAAACCCAGTTTGGTCACTGCATGTGCAAGCGCGCGCAGGATGGCCGCCCCCAGTGGCAGCGACAGAGCCCACAGTGGCCACATCGACGTCGTGTTTCCACGATAGGTCAGGATTACAACGCCGGTTACGATGGCGAAGGTTCCACCCATCAGGGATGCCGTCATTGATTCTTCGAGCAGGGCAATCGCAAACAATGCACTAAACAGTGGCGCTATAGAGGCGAGGGTGGTTGACAGAGTCGGGCCCAGAAACCGAATCCCGGCCATCGCAAAATTTGCAGAGAGAAAAGGACGAAACAGTCCGATCGTGGCGAACAGCGCAGCCCCGGTTGTGAACCAGTACCACGTCTCAAGGAACCACGGCGACAGCATCCAATAGAGGGCGGCCGATGAACAAATAGAGATTAATGTGCCTCGTCGGCTGTCAATGTGTCTGAGACCCAGATTATGGAGTTGTACCGCAACGGCGAACAGAAAGGCCGAACACAGAGCGAGGGCGACTGGGGATGTCACATTTTTTTGTAGGTGATTGACAGTTGTGGCGGTTAGCCGTCGTAACTTCGTTTGCCTGTGTCTCGATGCCAGGTTCTGTAAAAGTGTCGTTTTTGATCAGAATCAGTGTGATCCATAAAGTCGCTGCGGTAGTGTGCAATGTCAATGTTGTTCAGATAATGGAGGTCACCGGGATTCATTTGCGTCTCCACCCATACCGCTGGGTCGGCAAGAAGATCTTCCACAACAGCCAGCGCTTTTTCTAATGTCGAACTGATTTGTTCACCTGCAACGGCGTAGCCTTTTCTGATCAGTGAAATATTTGCACGACACAGAAGCCTTTTGCCATCCCACTGAAAGAATGGAGCCAGAGTGGTCTTTGCGGCCTGCGGATGATGTTCAGCCTGCCGATCATAAATTATCGGGCGGTAGAGTACGCCCAATACTTCCGGGTAGTCGCTGAGCAGGCGGTTGTGGAGGGCATACAGGCTACAGAACCGACTGACACCACCGTGGAGTGCTGTTTGCCAGCACAACTGACCGACATAGTGGGGCACTGCTGTACCGAAAGCATTGTCGATATGGAAATTCAGTTCGGCCCGGGTGTGTGATCCGCGTACGCCATAATCGAATTCCGCGCCGGTGTCTGTCACGTCATAAATCATCGTGCCGTCGAACTTCTGAGCAACGGGCCGGCCAATGAACTGGCCGAGTATCCAAAAAACACCGATCATGTCGGTTACTTCATAATCCTTGACGGCAAGTCCTTTGAGCACAGTAAATCCACAACCTTGATCGAGAATAAATCTTGCCTGTTGAATGATGTTTTGGAGGATCGGTAGGTGGTGATCCTTCGGGGCTTGGAGCAGTATGGGCAAAGGATTCCGCTGTAGTGCTTCAACGAGATCGTTGAGTTCTTTATTCACGTCATCGGACACAGTCAGGCACCAATCCTCGGCTTGTATGTCTTCCCCGATCCAGGTGCGGTGATCTGAAATGATGGTATCCAGCATAGGTTGGTCAGTGCCCTGGTCTAGCTGTGGCCGGTTTCGCCGGTCCGGGTCGCTGCACTGTGAGCCATTGACTGGTACAGAAGTTGAACGAAGTGAACCGCATCACGGCCAGTACCGTCGTGAATTTGTTGCCGGCAGCTGGTACCACCGCCGACAACTACAGTGTTGGGGTCCAGTACCCGTACTGCAGGCAGCAGCGAAAGTTCTCCCATGGCCATGGACACGTCATAGTTTTTTGCCCATTGCCCAAAGTCACCTGCCATGCCACAGCAACTGCTGGCAATGGGGTTGACCGTCAGTTCAGGTATCCAGTTCAGGACGGTTTCAACGTCATGGTCGGTGGCAAATGCTTTCTGGTGGCAATGGCAGTGTAATGCTGCCTGTTTGTATTGTGTGGGCTCAAGACGTATAGAAAGAACGTCCGATTGTTTAACCAGATACTCTTCGAGCAGAAAGGTCATGTCTGCGAGTCCCTTCGTTTCCGATGCCGGTAAAAGTACGTCGTATTCGTCTCTCAGGGTCAGAATGCAGGCCGGTTCCAGCCCGACCAGCGGTATCTTTTGTTCAATGAAGGGTTTCAGCGCCAGCAGGAGCCGTCGGGCTTCGTGTCTGGCTTCATCTATCAGGCCGGCTGCCAGAAACGTTCGTCCACAGCACAACGGTCTTTTGTCATCGGCCCCCGCGACGTGAACGCGACAGCCGGCGGCAGCCAGAACATCGATCAACGCTTCACCATTTTCAGGTTCGAACCAGCGGCTGAAGGTATCCAGCAGGACAACGACTGCCTGACCATCGGCGGGCCCAGCTTGAGTAATGCTGTTAAGGCGTTTCGACTTGCGCCAGCGGGGCAGGCGGCGATGGCGCGTGAAGCCTGTCAGCGACTCGATACATAGGGCAGCACCGGGCAACTTCTGAACAGCGTTGAACAAAGGTCCAATGCCCCCAATCATCGGCGCGTATCGTGGTAGGTAGGCGACGAGACGTTGGCCCATGTTGAGTCCGTGGGCGGCAGTTTGGCTCGCCTGTAATTCAAGTTTCATGCGCGCCATGTCGACACCTGTAGGACATTCTCGCTTGCAGGCCTTGCAGCCGACGCACAGCGACATCGATTCAGCCATTTCACTCGAGGTAAAAGCATTAGGCCCCAGCTGCCCTGTCAGCGCCAGGCGAAGCGTATTCGCGCGGCCTCGCGTCGAATGGGTTTCGTCGCCTGTTGCGCGAAATGAAGGACACATCACCGCGGCGTCCTGTTTACGGCAGGCGCCATTGTTGTTGCACATTTCAACTGCACCGGAAAACCCTCCCCAGGTTGACCAGTCCAATTGTGTTGATCTTTTGCCGTCTAGATATTCCGGTCCGTAGCGAAACAAAGAACGATCATCCATGCGCGGTGGATCAACGATTTTGCCTGGATTAAAAAGACCATCTGGGTCAATTATTTGTTTTACTTGTTCGAAAATATTCAGCATTCGATCGCCAAACATGATTGGGTGGAATTCTGAACGAACGATGCCATCGCCGTGTTCACCGGAGTGCGAACCTTCATATTCCCTCACGATGGAAAAGGCCTGCTCAGCAATAGAACGCATCTTCCGAACATCTTCAGGACTTTTCATATTCAGTACGGGACGCACATGAAGACAGCCTTCTGAAGCGTGCGCATACCAGGTGCCACGTGTTCCATGATCTTCAAAAATTCGGGTCAGCCGATCGGTGAACTCTGCCAGGTGTTCAAGCGGCACCGCACAATCCTCAATAAACGACACCGGTTTGCGGTCACCTTTCATCGACATCATGATGTTGAGGCCCGATTTTCGAACCTCCCAAACCGACTGCTGGTCTGCCGGGTTGACGATGTCCACGACAGACCCTGGATGGCCCAGGTCAGCCATAAGCGTCGATAGGTCGCCCAGCTGTTGCTGCAGTTTGGTGGGTTCCTCTCCTGCGAACTCAACCAGCAGCAGCGCGTCAGGATCGCCATTTACAAAGCGGGTCAGCGTTTTACTGAACATGGGGATATCCAGCGCCAGTTCTATCAGGGTCCTGTCGATCAGTTCGACCGCGTCTGGACCCAGACCCACGATGTGTTGCGTTGATTCCATCGCCTGGTAAAACGAAGGGAAATGACAGATTCCTAGAACTTTGTAGGCAGGTATGGGTTGTAAGCGCAGTGTCAGTTGGCGTGTAAATGCAAGTGTGCCTTCTGAACCAACCAGCAATTGGGCCATATTTTGCTCACGCTGTTGTAACGCTGGTGGCAGCATGGCATCAATGTTGTAACCACCGACCCGGCGATGCACTTTGGGAAACCGTGTTGTGATCTCAGTGGACTCACGATCGGCAAGCTCGATCAGTGATTGCGTCAGTCGACGATAAATCTCGGGTTCATGTAGATCAGTATTCGCGGGTCCAATTGGGCCAAACTGTGCCTGTTCGCCACTGGCGAGTACTGCATCGATGGTCAGTACGTTATCCCGCATCAGCCCATAGCGTATTGATCGGGCGCCACAGCTGTTGTTTCCCGCCATGCCTCCCAGTGTGGCCTGACTGGCTGTTGATACGTCGACCGGGAAAAACAAGCCATGGGGTTTCAACTGCGCATTGAGTTGATCTAGAACTATGCCTGGTTCGACGGTAACAGTCCGTTCGGCTGTGTCCAGTTCGACAATTTGGTTTAAGTGTTTTGATACGTCAATCACTAATGCCAACCCTACGGTTTGGCCGCTTTGTGATGTGCCGGCACCACGAGGAAGCACCGGTATACCTTCCTCCGAAGCGATGTCGATGATGGTCGTTAGATCGTCCTGTGCCTGTGGGATGACAACGCCAATCGGTTCGATCTGGTAGATTGATGCATCTGTGCTGTACCGTCCGCGGCTGAAGTGATCGAACAATACCTCACCCTTGATAGACCTCGACAGTTTCTGCGCGAGCCTGCTATCGCCGATTCGCGCCTTAAGTGGAGAATTGTCGTAGTGACTCATACTGTGCACAATAGTCGTTCGTTGGATGGTCGATTAACATGGTGTCGGTACGGATGTCCGATCGACACGGCATCTGCTGGCAGTGTAGTGTAGAACGAGAGATTATGACTGGAAACCGAAGCGGACGACATTTTCTACAGATTCCTGGACCGACCAATGTCCCGGAACGCGTACTGCGGGTTATTCAGCAGCCCACGATCGATCACCGTGGCCCACGTTTCCAGCAGCTGGTGCGTGATATTCTTGATCGCCTGCAGCTGATATTCAGAACAGACAGTCCGATTATTATTTTTCCATCGTCGGGTACCGGTGCCTGGGAAGCCGCGCTGGTGAATACACTGTCGGCCGGGGATAAAGTACTGATGTATGAGACCGGACATTTCGCTTCGTTGTGGTACACGCTGGCTGAGCGATTGGGACTCGATCCTCAACTGATCGCAGGGAATTGGCGTACCGGTATAGACGCAGACGCCATCCAACGCATACTTGAGGAGGACAGCGGGCACAACATCAAAGCTGTCTGTGTTGTGCACAATGAAACATCGACTGGTGTCACCTCCGATATTCAGGCGGTGCGGCACGCGATAGATTCGGCCGGGCACGCGGCGCTGCTGATGGTGGATACCATCTCCTCCCTGGCTTCGATCGATTACCGACACGATGAGTGGGGCGTCGATGTCACCGTTGCCGGTTCCCAGAAAGGTCTAATGTTGCCGCCAGGGCTTGGTTTTAATGCCGTTAGCGAGAAGGCATTGTCTGTGACAGAAAAGGCAACTCTGCCACGATCATACTGGAGTTGGATGGAGGTCTTGGCGGCTAATCAGACTGGTTTTTTCCCGTATACCCCAGCGACCAACCTGCTCATGGGGCTACAGGAAGCAGTCGATATGTTGTTGGGAGAAGGGCTCGAGAACGTATTTTCTCGGCATATGAGATTCGGTGAGGCCACACGGCGTGCCGTACAGGCTTGGGGGCTGGAGCTGCTGTGTCTGAACCCGCTGGAATACAGCAATTCTTTGACTGCAGTAATGATGCCTGAAACAATCAATGCGGATGATTTCCGGCGGGTAGTGCTGGAACGATTTGATATGTCGCTGGGCAACGGGCTGGGACAGCTTGCCGGTAACGTATTTCGAATTGGCCATCTCGGTGATTTTAATGATCTGATGCTGATGGCTACTTTGGCTGGCATCGAGATCACTTTGGATGTAGCTGCCGTGCCTCACAAAAAGGGCGGTGTGCAGGCAGCAGTAGACTATATTGCAGCTCAGGTTCAGGGATAAATGTTAGCTGTTTGACGGTTGCTTAATTGAGAACGGGGGATGAAAGCATGACCATCATCGAACAACGAGACCAGGCTGTAACCGAGACAGTGGGTCGGGTGCGTTTAATAGAACAGCAGCACGGGGTTAATTACGATGCGCTGGGCAAGATTCGGGATGAGCTTATCGATCTTACTCGGAATAAAGAAATGTTTCCCCGAAGTAGTTTTCCTATAACTGAGGATGGTGGATCTGCGGTCTACCGAATTTCTGAAGATTCAGATCATCGTTATGCACTCTATGCATCTGTCGGTGCCGTGGGCAAATCAGTGCCGCCCCACAACCACACGACCTGGGCCGTCATCGTGGGCGTCTATGGAGATGAACTGAACCGGTTCTATCAGCGAACTGATGATGCATCTACAGAGGGTTATGCGGAACTGGAAGAAACAGGGAGTTCTGTGGTTCACCACGGCAATGGCGTTGTTTTTCTACCGGACGATATTCATGCAATCTCTACTGATGATTCAGAACCCACAGTGCATCTGCATATGTATGGACTCGCCTTGGATTACCTTCATGAAAGACTAGTATTTGATCAAGCAGGGAAAACGGTAAAAACCATGTCTATCCGAACCGATATCCAGACGCCGGTCGCTTGACTGATTTGATCGTCGATATTCGTGTGTTCAACTCAACGCACGACTGGATCTGATTGGTCTGGGCCGGATCAATGACACGACTATTGCATTATAGGAGTTGTTGAGATGAGTTTTGTATCACCGAGTCAACTGAAAGAGCAGATTATCGAAGGTAAAGAGCTCGCCGTAGTGGATGTCAGAAGTGGGGGCGCTTTTGCCGGCGCCCACCTGCTTTACGCGATCTCGATTCCTTTGGCAAACCTTGAACTGGAGTTCCGGCATCTGATTCCTCGATTAGAAACACCAATTGTGCTTTGTGACGATGCCAGTGGGCTGGTAGATATTGCCGTGGTACGTCTTACCGAATTCGGCTATACACAGGTGAATATTCTGGATGGTGGGATAGAGGCATGGGAGAAAGGCGGTTACGAGATCTTCTCAGGTGTAAACGTACCCAGTAAGGCTTTTGGAGAATTTGTTGAACATAAATACGGCACGCCTCGCCTACCAGCCGAGGAGATAAAAGCCAAACTCGATGCCGGTGAAAATATTGTCATTCTGGATAGTCGGCCAATGAAAGAATTCACCAGCATGAGTATTCCGGGTGGGATTTGTTGTCCTGGTGCAGAGCTTGCTTACCGGATCAGCGATGCAGTCGATGATCCACAGACGCTTGTTGTGGTCAATTGTGCGGGTAGAACGCGCAGTATTATTGGGGCACAGTCACTGATTAATGCCGGTATACCGAATCCAGTTGTGGCACTGGAAAACGGTACCATGGGATGGCATCTGGCAGGTTATGGGTTAGACCATGGTCAGGTTCGACGCGCGCCAAACGTAACAAAAAATGGGCTCGAGCGTTCACGGAAGATGGCCGATACGGTGGCCAAGCGGTTTGGCGTTGAAAAGGTATCGAGTGCTGACCTGGAAAGATTTCGTACGCAAACAAGTGAGATTACCCTGTTTGTTCTGGATGTGCGTTCGCCAGAAGAATATATAGCTGGCCATCTTCCGGGTTCTCGATCAGCCCCCGGGGGGCAGCTGGTTCAGGCTACAGATGAGTATGTTGGTGTTCGACATGCCCGTCTGATACTGGTAGACGATACTGGTGTTCGTGCGACCATGACCGCATCCTGGCTGATTCAGATGGGGTGGGACAACGTCTATGTGCTGGACGGTGGGCTGACGCAATCTGGTCTTGAAGTAGGACCAGAACAAAGAGAAGTTTTGGGTCTAGGGAACCTGGATGTTCAGCTTGTTGAGGCTTCTGTGCTCAACGAATTAATCACGCAAGAAAACGCTGTCGTGATTGATTTGGCAGACAGCCTCGAATTCAGAGCAGGACATATACCCGGTGCTGTGCGGGCTTCACGCTCTGGGCTGGAAAATGTGTTAGGAAAACTGGCTGGCGATGACGTGACGGCTATACTGACATCAGCTGACGGTGTCCTGGCCAAGTTTGCTGCCGCTGAGGAGTCTCACAGAGACGACCTCACAGTGTATGTTTTGGACGGCGGTATTGATGCGTGGACAGCTGCGGGTTATGCCCTGGAATCGGGAGACGATCCGGCTGCGGGTGAACTGTCGGAGGACGTCTGGTATAGACCTTATGAGCAGACCGATGCCATCGAAGAAGCGATGCATGCCTACCTGACCTGGGAAGTGGCTCTGGTTGAACAGATTGAGCGTGACGGTACAACACGTTTTCGTCGTTTTGACCCCTGATGGATCTTCACAAACTCGGTACAGTTGAAATTCTCAGTGGGCTGCGGATCCGCAGCTTTTCGGTTGTTGAACTCGTACAGACTCTGTTGGAGCGCATCAGTGCACTCGATTATCTGCAGGCGTGGGTCTGTGTTGATCCTGAAGGCGTGGTAGAGCAGGCTCGTCAGAAACAGGCCGAACTTGATGCAGGATCCAGTGCGCCGCTGATCGGTGTCCCGACCGGGGTTAAGGATATTTTCTACACCGCCGGTGTACCGACCACCGCTTGTTCCAAGGTTTATGCGGATTTTGTTCCCAAGCACGATGCGACGACAGTGGCGCGTCTTCAGCAAGCAGGCGGGATTATGCTCGGCAAGACAGTCACCACCGAGTTTGCCTATCGGGATCCGTCCCCAACCCGCAATCCCTGGAACACCGACCATACGCCTGGCGGTTCGAGCAGTGGCTCGGCCGCCGCAGTTGCGGCGATGATGTGCCCGACCGCATTTGGCAGTCAGACCCGCGGTTCCGTGCTTAGGCCCGCTTCCTATAACGGTATCGTGGGCCTGAAACCGACTTTCGGGCGGGTGAGTCGATTCGGCGTCGTTCCCTTGAGTTGGTCTTTTGATCACGTCGGCTGGATGGCCAGGTCAGTTGAAGATGTGGCCCTGATGCTTCAGGTCATGGCCGGTCCGGACAAAAACGATCCAACCACTGTGCAGGACGAAGTACCGGATTACTGCGTGGGGTTGAAGAATCCGGATCCACCCCACGTGGGGGTACTGGAAGACTACTTTCTCGAAAATGCGGATGACGATGTACGTGCTCACACCCAGGAAGTCGTCGAACGTCTGGCGCGCGATGGCGCCAGAATCGAACATCTCGCACTGCCAGAAAGTTTTGAACGCGCGATGGCGGATCAACTGACCATCCTGACAGTGGAAGCTGCCAACTTTCATGAACCGCTGCTCAAAGAAAAGGCTGATCTTTATGGGCCCAACATCCGGGAACTGGTAGAAACGGGTCTGGGTATCGATGCAGTGACCTATTCCCGGGCGTTGGAAAGCCGCCTTCAGTTAATTGCCGATGCCGAGGCATTGGCGAAGAAGGCACAGGTGCTGTTGACGCCGACCACACCAACGCCGGCACCAGGTGACCTTAGCGTGACTGGCAGTGCGATGTTTCAGGGCCCATGGACTTCTACTGGACTGCCTACCGTGACCGTTCCTTCGGGGCTTTCTCAATCCGGCCTACCGCTGGGAATACAGCTTATAGCGGCCAGACTGGAAGAGCCCAGATTGCTGAGTGCTGCCAGATGGTGTGAGCAGGTGCTTGGCAGGATGCCAGCGCCACCTCTGCAGATTTAGATTCGCTCAGGCTTCGTCAGGGCTTTTCAGGCGGCTGTTCATTGGCGACGGTGACCCCGCTTTGGATCAATGTGCTGATTTCCTCATCAGTGTAGCCGACGTCGTGCAATATAGACCGAGTGTGTTCAGCGTAACGCGAGGCCGGTTGTTTGGGCCCGCCGGGTGTCTGTGAGAATTTAACCGGCAAACCCAGCGTTCTGACCGGACCGGCGTCAGGATGGGACTGTGTGAGCACCATCTCACGAGCCAGCGCTTGTGGGTCATCATGCATTTGTAAAATTGTGTTGATCGGACCTGCGGGTACACCCGCTTGCTCCAACAGATCCAGCCAGGCCTCGGTGGTTTTTGCGGACAACTTGTCGTTGAGATGCCGCTCCAGCAGCGTAAGATTTTCCATGCGTGCTTCGTTTGTACAGAAACGCGGGTCCTCAAGCATGTCGGGGTCGATAAGTTCCGCAAACCGTTTCCAGGTGGGCCCGTTGGCAGCCCCGACCGTTATCCATCCGTCTTCAGTCTGCAGTGCCTGATAGGGAGCGTTCAGCGGGTGTCCAGACCCCAGTGGTTCAGGCGCTCGGCCTGTTGCGAATGCAATCGCCGAATGCCAGTAAGTCTGGACAATACCTGCTTCGAACAGCGAAGTGTCCACCATTTGTCCTTCACCCGTGACTTCGCGGTGTCGAAGGGCGGCACAGATACCCATTGCGAGAAGAATGCCGGCGGTGATATCGGTCAGGGGTACGCCTGGCTTGACGGGACTTCTCCCTGGCCCCTCACCCGTGACACTCATGATGCCAGACATTCCCTGGGCGATGAGATCGAAACCGGCACGTTCCTTGTATGGGCCAGTTCGTCCAAATCCACTGATGGCGCCGTAGATGATTTGAGGGTTGAACTGACAAATTGTTTTGTAACCCAGGCCCAGTCGTTCGAGCACACCGGGGCGAAAATTTTCCAGGATCACATCGGCATCCAGCAGCACTTTTTTTGCGACTTCAATGCCTTGTGGCGACTTCAGATTGAGGGGTAATGTTCGTTTGTTGCGATTCAAGATCATATAGGTGGCTGATACGCCGTTGATGGAATAGGGGTCGCTGGCGTTGCGTGCCTCGTCCGCTTCGAACGGCGCCCGTTCAATCTTGATCACCTCAGCACCCATGTCAGCGAGCATCAACGCGCAGGTCGGGCCGGCCATCGCGTGGGTAAAATCAACGACACGAATGCCATTAAGAGGTCCATACCCTGTTTTCATCAGTTCTCTCCGTGGATAACAACAAATCAATCGAATTGTCGGACTCAATAGGTCTTTTCAAGGACCAGCACAACGATGCCGACGATAAGCAACACGACGCCTACAATTTCCTTGCGACTGACTTTTTCTCGAAAAATAAGAACAGACGCAAGAAATGTAAACAGCAGTTCTATCTGGCCGAGTGCACGCACAAAAGCCGCGTTGGTTAGCGTAAAGGCGATGAACCAACAGATTGAGGCAATCCATCCAGCAAAACCAACAGTAGCGCAATGGCGCCAGTTGATAAACGTGCGTGTAATCTGGCCGGGTTCCCGGTAGTACAACCAGGCGGACATCACGATACTCTGAAACACAGTTGCAATTGCGAGGGTATAGGCTGATTTTGCCAGTATCGAATCACCCTCCAGCGACAACAACGCACCCCGAAACAGTACGGCTGACAATCCGAGGAAGAATCCGCAGGCAAGCCCTATCATGGTAGATTTCTGGCGCAGTCCGGAAACCAGGCTCGCGACCGAGAGTTTAGATTTGCCGGCAGTCATGATCAGTACCCCGGCGGTTGCGACTACAACGGCGGAGGTGGCCAAACCAGATATCATTTCATGCAGAACAATAGCTTCGAGAACGACGACCTGTACGACTTCTGTTTTGGACAGTGCCGTGCCCACGGTAAAGTTGGAAAATGAGAAAAGCCACATCAGCAAAAACGTGAAAGTAATCTGTGCAATGGATCCAGCGATAATCCAGGTCACGAACGTCGAACTCGGTGTCGGCAGGTCTAATCCAAATCCGAGCGTTAAAAGCGCAAGCCAGACCAGAGCAAAAGGGCAGGCGTAAAGGAAACGCACATAAGCCGCGCCCATGTCCGAGAGTTTCGATTTAAGGTGGCGTTGGACGGCCGAACGGACATTCTGGAAAAATGCGGCCGCGATCGTGACTGGAATCCAGAGTATTGTCACAGTCATAGTCCCAGTGTCAGCTGCCTGGTCACAACGGATCGAAGCATATGGATCATGGTCATCGGCTGAATTGAAAGATGAACCATGTTTGCGCTTCAGAGCAGGTAAGCAAAAAGCGGATCACGGATCAGTGCGTCCGGCTGACTTCGAATCCCGCGGACTCGGGTTCGTCATCAATAATCTCTTCGGGAAAGCCCGGGGCAAGCAGTTTTTCACTACAGGCCTCTTCGAGTCGACGGACAATATTTGGTGACCATTCACGCGGACCATAGCGGTTCTGACCATCTTTGAAAATATCGAGCAGTAGAGGAGCAAGTTCTAGCGGTACGTTGGTTCGATCCGCAACGGCTTGAAACAGACTCATGTCCTTAACAACCAGGTCGAGTGTGAAATTTATATTTCGACTGCCATTGAGTATCACCTGGCTTTCGGTTTCGTGTACAAAGGAATTACCCGATGAGATTCGGATTGCGTCGTAGCTCGTACTCAGGTCGAGACCCGAACACTTTGCGGTCATCAAGGCTTCTCCCAGCGCAACAAGGTTTACGGATGCCAGGTAGTTTGTGATTACTTTGAGTAGGGATGCAGATCCCAGAGGGCCGGTGTGCAGGATCTGCCGTCCCATCGCGCTGATGACAGGTAGGGCGCGGTCAAAAGTATCTCGATCGGTGCCGACGAAGATCGAGATATTTCCGGTCGCGGCGCGATGACATCCTCCAGAGACCGGGCAATCGATCGCTTCACCGCCGGCAGCCAGAACCTGCTTACCCAGGCGTTTCACTTCATGCTCGTCGGTGGTGCTCATTTCAGCCCAGATCTTGCCGTCCGCCATTTCGGACAGAATACCGTCTTGGTCTTCCATGACTGCAGCGCTTGCACTGGGGTTCGGCAGACAGGTGATTACCATGTCAGTTTGTCTGGTCATCTCTGCAGGAGACTCAGCCCACTGCGCTCCTCGATCAATAAAGGGCGTCGCCACCTGTTGGTCAAGGTCTCTGACCATCAGATCGAAACCGTTGCGCTGCAAACTGCCGGCAAGTTTTCCACCGACGTTGCCAAGGCCAATAAATCCGATTCGCATCTTGTTCTCCAGTGCTGGTGGACTCTTGTGTGGTGACATCAGGTGGAGCATATGATGGGTTCGAAGGGCGACAATGGCAAGCTGAACACCAGACCCTGCCATACTCCTGAACAAAGGGGAGTATGAGCGAAACGGCTGGATCTTCATCGGCGATGGTTGGCGTTAGAATGAGCACAGGCCAGCGCGTGGGTATCGACTGGTTCCAATCCCGACACCCACCGGTTCAGCAAGAAGCGTCAAGAAGAATCAGGTTATGAGTGTCGCTAAAACAGTATCGGAAGTGGTTGCCCGGGCCCGGGTTGCCCAGGCTGAATTCGAAACCTTTGATCAGACCGCAATAGACAACGCAGTTTGTGCCCTGGCCTGGGTAATTATGGAGCCAGGTCGCAACCGACTGCTCGCTGAACAGGCGGTCGCTGATACCGGCTTGGGTTCTGTCGAAGATAAAGTACTCAAGAATCATCGCAAGACACTTGGCCTTCTTCGCGATCTCAAGGATATACGCACGGTCGGCGTGATTTCCGAGAATCCGGCGCTTGGATTGACCGAAATCGCCCGAGCTGTCGGTGTAGTCGGTGCGATAACGCCATCGACAAACCCGGTTGCCACACCCACAAACAAAGTCATCAATGCTGTTAAGGGCGGTAACGCGATAATTCTCGCGCCATCTCCCAAGGGAGAGGCGACGGGTAACAGACTGGTAGAGTACTTTCGTGCTGCCCTCAAACAGGTTGGTGCGCCTGAGGATCTTGTACAGAAACTGCCAAGCCCTGCTAATCGGGAAGCAACACGGGAATTGATGTCACAAGTCGATCTGGTTGTTGCGACGGGATCGCAGAACAACATTCGGGCCGCCTACTCCAGTGGCACACCGGCAGTGGGTGTTGGACAGGGCAATGTCGCAGTCATTGTCGATGAGACCGCTGACTGCAGTCTGGCAGCAGAAAAAATTATCACTTCAAAGTGTTTTGATCACGCAACGAGTTGTTCATCGGAAAATAGTGTGATTGTCGTTGATGGAGTTTATGACCGGTTTTGTGAGGCGCTTGTCTATCAGGGTGCTGTTATTCTGAATTCGGCTGAAAAACAACTACTGCAAGACACCATGTGGGTCAACGGGAGCCTCAATCCAGTGGTTCTGGCCCGCTCGGCTGTGGAAATTGCTGATCTTGCGGGTTTAGAGGGGGTTGGCTCGAGTACGAGTATCTTGGTTGTGCTGGAAAGTGGGACAGGACCTGCATATCCATTTTCCGGGGAAAAACTCTCACCGGTCTTGGCGCTGTACCGTACGTCGGATTTCGGTGCAGCCTGTGAACAAGTGCGGGCGATATACGGTTATCAGGGAGCAGGTCACTCAGTCGGATTGCACAGCAACAATGCGGAGCGAGCGGTAAAGATCGGTCTCACCTTGCCGGCCTGTCGTGTGATCGTCAATCAGGCACACTGTTTTGCGACCGGTGGGAGCTTCGACAATGGCCTTCCGTTTTCACTCTCCATGGGTTGTGGAACCTGGGGTGGTAACAGTGTGAGTGACAACGTCAATTATCGCCACTACCTGAATATAGTCCGCATCGTACGCCCAATTCCTGTCAATGAGCCGTCCGAGGAAGCACTTTTAACCGACTACTGGAACCGGTATGGTAAGTAGACCTGCGGCCGGTTTCGCACCGTTACCGGACGTAAAAGGTCAGACTGTCAGGTCTGTGCTTGATTACGGGGCAGAACAGCATCCCGATCGGGTGTTTGCCGTTTTTCCAGAGACTCACACCCGGGTCACTTGGGGAGAGCAGCGGCAGACTGCAGCCCGGCTTTGGTCCCGCCTGACAGATTCAGGCGTTTCTGACGGTGAGGCTGTTGGGACGCTGATGGCCAATGGGCGAACAGCACTCGAGCTTTTTCTGGGCTGCATGTACAGCAGATGTGTGTCGCTAATGCTCAACCCCGTAGCCGGCATTGATACCCTGGGTTACGTGATCAAGCATTCTGGTATCCGGCAACTGTTTGTCGACGATGACCATGCTGATCTGGCGAGTGCTGCAGTCACTGCATCTCGCCAGCAGGTGAAAGTGCATCGGGTCGCAGCTGACAGCGGTCTGCAACTCCCAGAAACTCAAAACCACCAAGACACAGGCGCACCTCGATCTGCTGATGATGCGTTACTGATCTACACGTCCGGTACCACAGGACGGCCTAAGGGCGTGATCCATACCCACGCCAGCCTGTTAGCCGGAGGCGCAAACATCTGTTCTGCTCATCATCTCAACAGCAGTGATCGTGCATTGTGTGTATTGCCTCTGTGCCATATCAACGGTCAGGTCGTGACAGTCATGGCGCCGCTGGTGAGTGGTTCATCTGTGGTCATGCCGAGGAAGTTCAGTACGCAAAGATTCTGGTGCTGGGCCGTTAAAGAAAACTGTACCTGGTTCAGTGTCGTGCCGACGATGATTTCCTATCTGCTGGGTACGGATGAAGGAACAGAGCACATCACAGAATCTCAACTGGCTGATATCCGTTTTGGCCGTTCCGCCTCTGCGCCGCTGGCACCCGCTGTACACAAGGCATTTGTCGAGCGATTTGGAATCCCATTGGTTGAAACCATGGGCATCACGGAAACGGCGGCCCAGATACTGTCCAATCCGCTGGACCCCGTGCAGCAGAAAATCGGATCAACAGGCCTGCCTTGCGGTAATTCGGTCCGGCTCAGAGATGCGGAAGGTGAGGATTGCAAAAACGGGGTCGAGGGTGAAATCGAAGTGCGGGGGCCGAATCTGATGCGCACCTACCTGAATGATGAGCAGGCGACTCGTGAGGCGTTTTCAGCAGACGGTTGGTACCGTACAGGCGACATGGGTTATAGGGATGGATCGGGCTACGTCTATGTCACCGGCAGAATTAAGGAAATCATTATCAAAGGTGGAGAGAACATCTCACCGCGAGAGATAGATGATGTGCTCTATCGTTTTCCTGGAATCCTTGAGGCCGCGGCGATTGCTGTACCCGATCCTGAGTATGGCGAGGACATTGCTGCTTGTGTGGTCCCTCATCCTGGCCAGCAGTTCGATGAAAATGCACTGCGTGACTTCTGCATCAAGGCGCTGGGACAGTTTAAATCACCTAGAAATATATATGTTCTGGAGGAGTTGCCTAAAGGACCCTCCGGAAAGATTCAGCGACTTAAACTCTCGGGGGATTACTCCAGTTGAGCCTGAGCCAACAGCTGTACCGTGTGACATGCTTTGGCTGGAACTTCAGACAACTGCCCTGAGATTGTCTCGAAAATGCGCTGCGTTCTTGCTGTAGTGTGCCGCTGTCCACTCGAGCAGACCCACTTCCTCATCGGTCAGTTCTCGCACGACTTTGGCCGGAGACCCGAGAATCAAAGATCGCGAGGGATAAGTCTTTCGTTCTGTAATTAAGGAATTGGCGCCCACAATGGAATGTGTACCAACGACGGCATAATCCAAAATGGTCGTACCAATACCAACCAGACAGCCATCTTCCAGGGTGCAGCCGTGGATCATCGTGCTGTGGCCTACCGTGACATTATTGCCAATGAGTGTGGGGACGCCTTCATCCACATGAATGACTGTCCCATCCTGAATATTGCTGCCTGTGCCGATACGGATTAAGTCGTTATCCGCTCGTAACACGGTGTTAAACCAGACACTCGAACCAGCACCGATTTCTACATTGCCAATCACGTCTGCGCTGTCCGCGACATAGACGTCTTCTGCTATTGTCGGCGACAGGGCGCCGAGAGAATAGATCATCAACTTGCTCCGCTTCAGGTCAGGTTGGGCGGTTGAGTGGGCTCGCTGTAATTGACGAGGGTATTCCGCTGCAATCTGCTGAACAGAGAAAATACCTTATCGCTGAATTTCTGCCTGATTTTGTAATGCACTTCGTACAAATCGGTTTCATCGCGCAGCAACATCAGGTAGTCATCGCTGGTACGCAGTTCATCGACAAGATTTAATGCATGCGCACGCGTTCCCAGCCAGTATTCACCTGTCGCTACTTTTTCGAGATCTATCACAGGGCGCTGCTCCTTAACAAAATCCTTGAACAGCATGTGAGTGTCTTCGACTTCCTCCTTGAGTTTCTGCCGCGCCTTATCGGTGGTTTCGCCAAACATGGTGACTGTCCGTTTGAATTCACCGGCCGTCACTTGTTCATAGTCGATATCGTGCTTTTTCAGGAGTCGATTGAAGTTTGGTATCTGTGTGATCACACCAATAGAGCCGATGACCGCGAAGGGCGCGGCAAGTATGTGATCACCCACACAGGCCATGAGGTAACCGCCACTGGCTGCGACTTTGTCGACCGCGATGGTGAGCTTGATATTCTTTTCGCGAATTCTGGACAGTTGAGAAGCAGCCAGGCCGTATGCATGGACCATCCCACCTGTGCTTTCGAGTCGCAGCAACACCTCATCTTGTTCTCGAGCAACCAACAACACGGCTGTGACTTCTTGCCGAAGTGTCGCGACTTCAGAGCCGCGGAGGTCGCCCTGAAAATCGAGAATAAACAGGCGTTTTCTGTTCTCACTGTTCTCGGTTTTTGTCTTTTTGGCCTCAGCTTTTCTTACTTTTTTGTCGGCTTTTCTTTTTTTCTTTGCCTCATTCTTGCGCAGCATGGAATGTTGCAGGACGTCGCTGATGTCGCGGTAATGGTCGTTAATCGGTTTGACTTCTATATACTCCGGGGTAGCACTTCGTCGGCGCATCGCCAGGGTTGCAATAAACCCGACGACAGCCAGCAATGCGGCCAGCAAGGTTACTGTTTTAGCCAGGAACAAGCCGTAGTTTGAGAGAAATTCCATGAATATATGATCACTGTTTGCGGTGAAAAGAGTTTATCACTGCAAGGTGGAGGAAACAGCTGCTGGTTCAACTGTTGAGCTTGGCGTATCTGAAGTCAGAAGGTTTGTCGTCGATCGGTCTGCCGGGTGGGGTGATCCAGGGCGCGAACTCTCCAGGTACGAGAACCGGGATCATAAGTGAATTGAGGTAGGCCTGATCATCCACGGTAGGCAGGAAACGGTGTTTTCGTTCATCCCATTCATCGTCTGTCAGGATATGCCCCTGAGGGTCGGCATGAGTACCGCCAAACTCGCCCACGGCGCGGGAGAATGCGACATGCGGCAGAGACAGGGTGAAAGGGATATCAGTTTTGCCGATAATTGTATTCCACCGATCTACTCCTCGCGCACACTCGCGTGCATAGTCATCACGCAGGCGGGCATTCAGTGCTGGCATCGCGGCTGCATCTACCGACTTTATGTGCCCCTGCTCAAGTTTAAGAACCGGATAGGTTGCAGTAATGAGCTGATGGTCATCCTTAATTCCGGCCTCGCGGTAACGACCCTTTATACCTGAATCAAAAAATCCAGCGGCATTGGTCGATATTTCCGATCCGAACAGATCGAGCGATACCGAAAAATGAAAATTCAGCTTGCGTTGTACAGTAGGCAGATCGATAACACCCAGTGCCCGGATCCGCTCGACGTCATAAGGGTCATGAAGACCATTTTCCAACATGGCCGAACATGTTCTCTCGACGATTCGCGCGATGCCGCTCTGACCAACAAACATATGGTGGGCCTCTTCGGTGAGCATAAACCGTGCTGTCCTCGCCAGCGGGTCAAATCCGGACTGGGCCAGGCTCTCTAGTTGCATCTTGCCATCACGATCTGTGAAGAAAGTGAACATGAAGAACGACAGCCATTCGGGCGTTGTCTCATTAAACGCTCCTAATAATCGCGGTGAATTGCTGTCGCCGGAACGCCGCCGCAGCAGCTCCTGTGCCTCGTCCCGGCCGTCACGCCCAAAATATTTGTGCAGTAGATAAACCATCGCCCAGAGGTGTCGCGCTTCTTCTACATTCACCTGGCACAGATTTCGCAGGTCGTAAAGTGAAGGCGCTGTTTTTCCGAGGTGACGCTGCTGTTCAACGGATGCTGGTTCTGTATCCCCCTGAATGACAATCAGTCGTCTCAGCGTTGCGCGCTGCTCTCCAGGCACTTCCTGCCAGACTGGTTCACCCAGATAGTGGCCGAATCCGATAGTACGATCCTCTATTTTTGGGGCGAGTAGAATGCCCCATCGGTAGTCTGGCATCTTGACGTAGCCAAACTGAGCCCAACCATCACGTTCGACACTCACAGCCGTACGCAGATAGACCGGTACATTCTGAAAACCATCCGGTCCCATGTCGCGCCACCAGTTAAGAAATCCCGGATGCCATTGTTCAAGTCCTTTAAGGACCCTGTGGTCAGACGCCAGGCCTACATTGTTTGGAATGACGGTGTCGTAGCTGACTCGGCTGTTTTCGGCTGTCACGATTGACCCTGTGGACTCTAAAGATTTAGTGTTTACGAACGTTCGAAACTAAAAATCCCTTTTTGGCCGGAACCATATCGACGCAACGCGCCTTGTTCACCCACAGCGTTAGGGCGTTGAAAGATCCAGTTCTGCCATGCACTGAGGCGCCCGAAAATCTTGGTTTCCATGGTCTCTGGTCCCGGAAAGCGTAGATTCGCCTCCAGACCAGTCAGGGCGTCAGGCGAAAATGCGGTACGCTCTTCCAGGAATATCCGAATTTCGTCTGCCCAGTCCAATTCGTCAAATGCAAATGTAACCAGACCCAGGTCCAGGCAGGTCTGAGTAGACAGCAAGTCACCGATAAAATTGCGGAGTTTCGTCACGGTGCTGGGTTGTCCGATGAATCGCGTTTCCATGCGGGTAAGGTCGTTGGCCATCGGGTAGGGTCCGAAGTTAGAAGCCGTCAATATAACCACCGGTGGTGGACGGGTGTCCCCATCGAGTTGGCCGATCAGCATGTACGTGCGGTCGCACGCGAACATGATCTCCGAAAGTAATCCAACAAAACAGCTGCCCGGATCAATTAAGGCAACGAGAGACCTCGAAGTCAAGTCAATACGTTTCAATACGCGTTTCCAGTACAGCATGATCTCACGAACAAGCCAATGCTCAGCGTGTTGGTTTAAGAAAGAATCATGCTGCATTGCAGTTACAGAATCACCTTCAGTTCGAAAAATCAACACACCCAGGTTGGGTTCATTGAAGCGCAGATGAAGCAGCGCATCATCTAATTCGCGGGCACAGCGCAGTGCCCAGACCGCCGCACCGCTCGCCGACAGTGCATCACTATTTTCGGGGGCTGTGCATTGCGGACCGGAGATGGTGAGTGTTGCAGTATGGGCAGTAGGGTTTTTGTCCACACGAACAGTAGAGTAGCTCAGCGTATTGTCAGAAAAATTGCGTTCCAGGGGTTTTAAGACTATGCCCTTGCGGTTGACCGCTGTATCAGGTTGTTCTTCCAGTTGACAGACGAAGTGTTCAATTGCCCCTGCAAGTTCCGAAGGTGGTACGGTCTGGTCGATCAGCCCCCAAGCCAGTGCTTTAGGACCGCGGACACCTTCTTCCAGTGTTGAAAATACGTCGGCGATGTCTCGACGGACTTTTCGTTTGTCTGTGATTCGTGTCAGACCACCCGTGCCCGGCAGTACCGCAAGAAGCGGTACTTCCGGCAGAGCGATAGTCGAAGAGCCATCATCAGCCATCAGAATATGGTCGGTGGCGAGAGCCAGTTCATAACCACCACCAGCACAGGTACCCTGTATGACGCTTATGAAGGTCTTCTCTGACCATGCAGAGGCATCCTCAATGGCATTGCGGGTTTCGTTAGTGAACTTACAGAAATTGACCTTGTGTGCGTGACTGGCACCGGCGAGCATTTTGATATTGGCACCCGCGCTGAAAACCGTGGGCTTAGCAGATTCAAGTAGGACAATACGGACGCTGGGGTGTTCGAATCGCAGGCGCTGAATAGCGTCATTGAGTTCAATATCGACACCAAGATCGTAGGAATTGAGTTTGAGCTGGTAACCGTCGAACAGGCCACCGTCTTCGTCGACATCCAGGACCAGGTGCGCAACTCGACCGTCTAGGCGAAGGTGCCAGTGCTTATACCGCTGGGGCTCGGTCTGGAAATCGATCTCCATCGTCAACTGAAACGGTCCGGTCTAAATGGCGTGACATCGAGTGAGGGTGTTGCACCTACTGCTATTTCACCCACCAGCTTGCCGGTAATACCCCCCAGGGTCAGCCCCAGGTGATGGTGTCCAAAGGCAAAAATCAGATTTGGATTTTGTCTGGATCGGCCGATTACCGGCAGGCTGTCAGGCAGTGTTGGCCGAAAGCCGAGCCAGGTATCCGACACGGGTCCAACATCCGGCAGTGCCCCCCGCACACGACGCTCAATATAAGACAGGCGCTCAGGATTGGGAGCAGCATTTAATCCCCCAAGTTCGACGGTTCCAGCGGCCCTGAGCCCCTGACACATCGGGGTCATGTAAAACCCAGCATCTGCAAATCCAACCGGTCGGTTGAGGAGTTCACCTGATTCCGGAAATAGTACATGATAGCCGCGCTCAGTATCGAGTGGCAGCTCTTCACAACCGCCTTTTGCAATCTGCATTGACCAGGCGCCACCGGCAAGAACTGCCTGCTCGTAGTGATGGCGGCTGCCGTTAACCTTGAATGCAACACCATCTGCGGACTGAGCCTCCATAGCAGAGACCTCACCCTTGATAAAGTGGCCACCGGTCTGGCAGAGGTGGTCTACCATACGGCTGGTCATCTGTTTGGGGTCAAGTATCGTAAAGCCGTTTGGATACAACAGGGCATGCGGAAAAATTGGTGCTAAGTTGGGTTCGAGGTCTTGAAGTTCGGTTACAGTGAGTTCCTGGATTTGAGCGCCTTGGTTACGTCGTCGTTGTCGATTTATTGCGTCGGCGTCGAAAGATTCTGAGGTTGGGTAGATGGTGATCGTTCCATCGTGTGAAATCAGATCAGCACCACCGCTTAGACGAAACAGCATCATAGAAGCATGTTCAGCATCGCGGAGTAGGCTACCGAGTCCGTTAATGGTGCGATCTACATGCTTTCGCCTACAGTGCTTAAGGAACTGTATCAACCAGGGGGTCATATTTGGCATATAGCGCCAGGCAATCGATAAAGGGCGTTCGTGGCCAAACATCAGTGATGGAAAACGCCATATCAAGTCTGGCCTGTTTACTGGTATTGAGCCGTATGAGGCAAAAGTGCATGCGTTGCCATAAGTCGCGCCTGAACCAGGCTCGTCACGGTCGAACAGCGTTACTTTGAACCCGGCTTGTTGGAGGTGGAGAGCACAGGAGACACCAACGATGCCTGCGCCAATGACGGCGATGTTTCGCTGCCCTTGAGATTGTTCAGCCAGATCTGTCACGGGGTAGCCTGGGCCACATTGAGGGTCGAACTGCCCGTAGTATACGATCTCAGTCGATCTTCACCAGAGGGTTGCTTAATACCCGGTGAAGTCGGACTGACCAGTCGAACCTGTATTCGGGTGGCGCTATACTATTTCCCGCGTTTATCAGAACAGCAGCAGTAGGGCGAAGTTGTGGCGGCCACAATTGACATACCCCAGATGTACAACGCGACCAACCACTTTATAGACCGGCATGCCGGCAAGACGTCCGGTGCCCGGGTTGCATACACGGACCATACAGGTGACTGGACATACCAGAAACTCGCCGCCATGGTCAATCAAGCCGGCCACGTGTTATCGAATCTGGGACTGAAAGCGGAGCAGCGCATGCTGATGTGCATGACTGACTCTGTGTGGTTTCCCGCAGTGTTCTGGGGCGCCATTAAGATCGGTGCGGTGCCAGTTCCCGTCAATACGATGCTGACGGATGCTGACTACGCCTACATGCTGAATGATTCGTGCGCCCGAGTGCTGGTGGTATCCGAAAGCTTGTATCCAAAATTTGTACCCCATATAGACGCTCAATCTTCTCTGGGAGAGGTGGTCATCGATGGTTCCGGAACCGATGGCCGGCCCAGTCTGTCAGTGCTGATGGAGTCGTTTGAAGCAGAGCTGCCCACCGCACCGACAAAGCGGGGGGATGCTGCGTTCTGGCTTTACACCTCCGGATCAACAGGGCAGCCTAAAGGTGTAGTTCACCGTCATTCAGATCTAGTCCAGACGGCCCGGTTATATGGTGACGGGATTTTGAAACTGGATAAGTCCGATGTCGCTTTTTCAGCAGCAAAGCTGTTTTTTGCGTATGGATTAGGTAACGGCATGTCCTTCCCATTGCACGTGGGGTGCCGTACGGTTTTACTGGCTGATCGTCCGACTCCGGAAAGCGTGCTTTCTGTGATGAAGGATCAAGATGTCTCTATATTTTTTGGTGTACCGACACTTTACGGTGCGATACTCAGTGACAATGCCAACGATCGCAGCAAGGTGTCAGAACAACTTCGGCTTTGCGTGTCAGCCGGTGAAGCTCTGCCTGAGGAGATCGGCAAAGAATGGGAGAGGAGATTTGGCGTGCCAATTCTCGATGGTCTTGGCAGTACCGAACTACTGCATATCTTTCTAAGCAATAGACCCGACGACGTTCGTTACGGCACTACCGGCCGGCCAGTTTCCGGGTATAAGTTGAGGATCGTTGATGAAGACGATATGGATGTTTCAGCAGGCGAGATGGGTGAGCTGCTGGTGTCGGGCCCTTCCAGTGCTGTGTGTTACTGGGGGCAGCCGGAAAAATCTGCCCAGACCTTTCAGGGTGAGTGGACGCGTTCGGGGGATAAATATTACAAGGATCAACAGGACTACTATGTTTATTGCGGCAGAACCGACGACATGCTCAAGGTCGGCGGGATCTGGGTCTCTCCATTCGAAGTTGAGAGTGCGCTGATTGCGGATGAACGGGTTCTGGAGGTTGCGGTTATCGGTTACAAGGATGACCACGGTCTGGTCAAACCCAAGGCCTATGTTGTGCTCAAAGCGGGTGTTGAAAAAACAAGCGAGTTGGTGGAGGAACTCCAGGGCTTTGTGAAGGACCGTTTGGCACCGTTTAAATATCCCCGCAGAATCGATTTCATTGATGCATTACCCAAGACAGCTACCGGCAAGATACAGCGGTACAAGCTTCGACACCGGCATACAGATCAACCCTGAACAGTTGCTGCTCTATCTTGGTGGTTCTGATGGCGGCCTGGAGGCAAATTAGTTGAATTCAACAGGTCAGCTGGAGCACGTTCAAATCGATGGTTGTCGGCTTGAATATCTCTGGAGCTGCGGAGCCGTTGAACCATATCAGACGACGTTGGTCCTCCTGCATGAGGGGCTGGGCTGCGTCCGGAGTTGGCGTGATTTTCCGCAGGTGCTGGCGGCGTCGACAGGCCTCGCTGTGCTGGCCTATTCACGGGCCGGTTACGGGGGTTCCGGACCCGCTTCGCTGCCGAGACAGCCTAACTATATGCATCACGAAGCGCTGGTTGTTCTGCCCGCCCTGCTTGAGAAACTCAATGTTGAGTCGCCCCTATTGATTGGCCACAGTGACGGCGCATCAATCGCGATCATCTATGCCGGCAGTAATGAAAAAGAGATTCTACAAGGACTGGTACTCATGGCGCCGCACGTTTTCCATGAACAGGTTAGTCTGGCTGGAGTTAACCGGGCACGTTTGTTGTATCAGCATGCAGACCTACGGGACAAATTGATGCGCTATCACGGCAACCAGGTCGATGATGCTTTCTGGGGTTGGAACGATGTCTGGCGACTTCCCGACTTTCAGGATTGGAACATTGAGAACTCCCTGGACAATATCGACGTGCCCGTACTGGTGATTCAGGGAACGGATGACGAATACGGCTCAGTGGCACAACTCGATGCGATCGAATCTCGGGTGCTCTCGGACATCGAACGTCACTTCCTGGAGAATGTCGGGCACTCGCCTCAACGCGAGCAGTCGGCGTTTGTACTGGATATGATCAACCGGTTGATCGGGCGTTTATGAGTCACCGGGTAAGACAGTTATACGACCGTCGAGCGCTGCGCATCACCGACTGATTCAACAAGTCAATGTGCGATAATAAGTTTCACCGGTGGCATGGGTCTGACCTTGAGTTGGCAATCAGGGTAGTAACCCGGGCAAAACGGTCAGAATTTGGTCAGATTCGCAATGGTCGGCTCATTGTCAGAGTGTGTGCGTCACCGGTGTCAGGGAAAGCCAATACTGAACTGCTGAAGTTTCTGGCCGCTTCGTTCGGATGTTCACAACGCGATGTGAATTTACGCAGCGGAGTGCGAAGTCGTGAAAAGCGGGTACAGATCAAAGCGCCATCCCAGATACCCGAAATTCTCGATGGTTCGCTGAAGCGTTCTCAGGCAAAGGGTAATCGGTAACGTGATCAGTGGTGAGACAGGCCATAACAAGTTTCTTAACAGCAGTTTAAGGTTCCACTGGTACGCGCCAATCCGCACGTTGATGAAATGAAAAAATCAATAATTCTAGCGTTGCTGATTGTTGTGGTCGTCGTTGGCTGGTTGCTGTCCGGTGTTTGGTGGAGTTCCGATCAATATTCTGTAAATCAAGGTACAGGCTCGGGTGTTTCTACGTCGGCAGAACTGACTGAACCGGCATTACCTCGGGTACGTGTGCGCAGTGTTGAGGCAAAACGTGTACCACTGGAGATTATTCTGCTGGGAACGACTGAGGCGAAGCGTAAGGTCAGACTTCGGGCACAGACCGCAGGTGTCGTCAAAGAGGTTCTTGCTGACAAAGGCCAGGTCGTACGCCAGGGAGATGTGCTCATAAAATTGGCAGCGGACGACCGGCTGGCACGGTTACGTCAGGCAAAGGCTCTGTTGGAACTGCGTCAGACCGAGTTCGACGCCGCCGCTTCATTGTCAAAGAAAAACCTTCGATCACAGATCGCGTTGTCTGAGGCCAGGGCATTGTTGACCGCCGCCATGGCCAGTCTAGAAGGAATTAAAGTGGATATCGATAGAACCCGGATCCGGGCACCGTTTGATGGTGTCGTCGATCAAAGGTTTGTTGAACTCGGTGACTACATGAAAGTGGGAGAGCCTGTTGCGACGATCCTCGATCTTTCAACCATAGTCGTCGCCGGAGATGTTTCTGAGCACAATGTGTCGAAGATTAAACCGGGTCTTTCAGGACATGCGGTGCTTGTGGATAAGCGCGAACTTGATGGAAAGATCACCTATGTCGCGCGCTCCAGCAGTGCATCTACCCGGACATTCCGAGTGGAACTGGAGGTGCCTAATCCTGACTACAGCGTGGCTGAAGGTATTACTGCAAAGATCACGCTGCTGGTCGGTGAGACTGTCGCGCACCGGCTATCTCTTGCCGTGCTGACGCTGAGTGACGAGGGGGTGATGGGGATCAAGGTGGTTAACGCGGACAATGTCGTCGAGTTTCTTCCCGTGACTCTGGTTGCTGATACGCCCGAGGGCACCTGGCTTGGCGGTCTGCCAAAAAAGCTAGAACTGATCAGCGTTGGGCATGAGTTCGTAAAAAAGGGCCAGAAGGTCATTGCTGTTCCCGAGCAGAAGGCGCAAGACTGAATAGATGACTGCCTTGATTGATCATGCTGTTGGTCGTTCCCGTACAGTGCTGGCGACTCTGGTCTTTATCCTGATTGCGGGATCGTTCGCCTACCGCGATATTCCTAAAGAGTCTCAGCCTGATATCAGCATACCCATAATTTATGTGACTGTCAGCCACGATGGCATTTCCCCAGAAGATGCTGAACGCCTCATTATCCGCCCACTTGAACAGGAGTTGCGCGGAATAGAAGGTATTAAGGAGATGCGCTCGACCGGTTATGAAGGCGGTGCTAACGTTTTACTTGAATTTGAAGCAGGATTTGAAGCCGATACTGCTCTGCAGGATGTGCGCGAAAAGGTTGACGTTGCCAAGAGCAGTCTTCCAGCTGCGTCCGAAGATCCTGAGGTCCACGAGGTTAATTTCAGCTTGTTCCCAGTCCTTGTTGTCATACTGTCGGGAGACGTACCAGATCGGACACTTTATCGCCTGGTACGCAAACTAAAGGATGATCTGGAGGGCCTCTCTGCAGTTCTGGAGGCAAAAATTGCGGGCGAAAGAAAGGAGATGGTCGAGGTGCTTATCGACCCAGTTGCGCTGGAAAGTTACGGACTGGATCCAGCAACAGCCGCCAACACCGTCCGTGGTTCAAACCTGCTGGTGGCAGCAGGTCTTCAGGACACGGGGCAGGGTCGTTTTTCGATCAAAGTGCCTGGCTTATTTGAGAGCGTTAAAGACATCATCGAACTGCCGGTAAAGGTTGATGGTGATTCGGTCGTTCGAGTCGGCAATATTGCAGAGGTTCGACGAACTTTCAAAGATCCAGTGAGTTATGCACGGGTAAACGGCCGCCCATCAGTAGCTCTCGAAGTGTCTAAACGCTCTGGCGAAAATGTTATTGACACCATCGAACGGATACGCGAAGTGGTTGAGGCGGAGCGGGCACGCTGGCCACAGGGTCTCCGCACAGCAGTGCATGTGACCTACTCACAGGATCGGTCCGATCATATACGCACATTGCTGAATGACCTGCAGAATAGTATTGTCAGTGCGGTCATTCTGGTGATGGTTGTGGTGATAGCTGCGCTGGGTATTCGTACAGCGGGATTGGTGGGGATTGCCATACCCGGCTCATTCCTCACTGCTTTGCTGATTTTGTTTATCCTGGGCATTTCCTTGAACATGGTGGTGTTGTTCAGCCTGATCCTTGCGGTGGGTATGCTGGTTGATGGTGCTATTGTTGTAACCGAGTATGCAGACCGACAGATGATTGACGGTGCAACGCCCAGGGTGGCCTACACCGCTGCCTCTAAGAGAATGGCCTGGCCGATCATTGCGTCGACGGCAACGACACTGGCAGCATTCTTGCCCTTAACCTTCTGGCCGGGTGTGGTGGGTGAATTTATGAAATACCTGCCAATGACCGTGCTGATTACGCTGTCGGCATCGTTGCTGATGGCGCTGGTGTTTGTGCCTACTTTGGGTAGTCTTTTTGGTCGGGCCGGAAATACCAGTATTACCAGTCAGCGCATTGTGCAGGCTGGTGAGCGCGGTGACCTGCAGACCATACCTGGATTTACGGGTGTTTACGCTCGGGTGCTTCGAAGCGCATTATCCCACCCAACCAAGGTGCTGGTCGGATCGATCGTTGTGTTGATTTGCGCACAACTGGGTTACGCAACCTTCGGTTCTGGTGTCGAGTTTTTTCCGGACGTCGAGCCGGATAATGCCAAGATTCAGGTCCGGGCCCGGGGCAATCTCTCACTGATTGAACAAAATGAGCTTATGCGCGAAGTTGAGGCGCGGGTCTTTGACATCGGCGGCGTAAAAACGTTTTATACACGCGTTGGTCGTGACGCCGACTCTGAACAAGCTGAGGACATAATCGGCAGCATATCGATGGAGTTTGCCGACTGGAGAACCCGGGAGAAAGTCGCTCAGATCTTCGACAAGATCCGAAATCAAGTAGACGATCTCGCCGGTATTGTGATTGACCTTAGAAAAGAAGAAGGTGGCCCTCCGGTTGGCAAGCCTATCCAGATTCAGCTCGCCTCGCGTAACCCCGAACTGTTGATACCTGCGGCCGCGCGCGTTCGCAACAAATTAAACAGCATGATAGGACTCAACAGTATAGAAGATTCACGACCATTGCCTGGTATCGATTGGGAGATCGTGGTCGATCGGGCACAAGCAGCGAAATACGGAGCAGACGTTGGTTCCGTGGGCAATATGATTCAGATGACGACGGTTGGTTACAAAATCGGTACTTATCGGCCGGACGACAGCAATGATGAGATCGATATTCGGACCCGTTTTCCCCAGGCGCACAGGACGATCAAAGAACTCAATCATGTACGACTGAATACACCAATGGGTGCTGTGCCCATATCCAACTTTGTAGTTCGACAAGCGAGAGAGAAAATCGGCACCATAAAACGGGTCGACGGACAGCGCGTAATTACGGTCCAGGCCGATGTCGACGATGGTGTTTTGGTTGATGACAAGCTGCGTGAACTCGAAGAGTGGCTTAAGGCGGCAGACTTTGATCAACGTATAGACGTCGCCTTCAAAGGTGAAGATGAAGAACAGGCCAAAGCGCGATCGTTCCTGGGGAAAGCCTTTGTGGTTGCATTGTTTGTGATGGCGGCCATTCTGATTACACAGTTCAACAGTTTCTACAGTGCTTTTCTGATTCTTTTTGCGGTCGCTATGTCAACCATAGGTGTATTTTTAGGATTACTGATCACCGGGTCACCCTTTGGAATTGTTATGAATGGAATTGGTGTGATCGCTCTCGCGGGCATAGTCGTGAACAACAATATCGTTCTGATCGATACTTATGACAGATTAAAGGCCATTATTGCCGACCCCTTTGAAGCAGTTATGCGTACTGGGGTACAGCGACTCCGCCCGGTTCTATTGACCAGTGTCACGACGATACTCGGACTTTTGCCCATGGTGTTGGGCATCAATATAGATTTTCTTGCACGGGAAGTGACCTACGGTGCACCATCGACTCAGTGGTGGCGACAGCTTTCCACCTCAATTGTGTTTGGCCTGGGTTTTGCGACTGTTCTTACTCTCATTGTGACCCCATGTGCTCTGATGCTTAAAGCGAATATTCACAAGTGGCGTCAGCATCGGAGCCGTCTTGGCGCGGATAAAACCGTCACTGCCTAGTTGTCAGGTGTCGTTTTCCACAGGGTTAGATTAAGTCTGGAGCTTAACCGGCACATCCGGAACCCACAGGTATCCATCGGAATCCAGCAGGTAGGCTTCCCTCAAACCATGCGGTTTGTCGGAGGCGCTTTGCAGCACGGTAAAATCTTGGGCAATCGCATGGGCCTGAGCCTTATCGGGGTCACAACCATGTAGCCTCAATTCAACAGCCCCCCCCCGGTGAGCCAGCTTCGCAAGTGTGGCATTCAACGGGTGGCTGTCGTAGGTATGATCTGCATGGATCATCCACTCGGCACCATATCCACGTACGACTGCGAAATCAGTATCGTGATAGACGATGTCTGCACCCAGAACGTCGTGCTGAAAAATCAGGGCGCGTTCGAGGTTTGCTGAAATCAGATTGATGGTCAGTCCTTGTAGTGACTGACCATACACATCTGCCGCCAGCCAAGGTTCCCCCTTACGTTTTTTCATTGACGATAGTTTTGCCCCAGGAATCTCGGAGTTCGACGGTGCGGTTGAACACTAGATGAGAGGGTGTTGAATCTGAATCTACGCAAAAGTATCCGACCCTTTCGAACTGGAATGACTGTCCAGCTGTGGCGTCAATGAGCCCGGGCTCGACTTTGCTGTTGGTGATCACTGCCTTTGAGTCTGGGTTGAGTAGTTTGAGAAAGTCTTTGCTGTGATCCGCCAGCGGATTAGCATCCTGGAAAAGTCGATCATACTGGCGCACTTCGGCCTCTAAAGCATGTTGGGCCGATACCCAGTGCAGCGTGCCCTTGACCTTTCTGCCATCGGGAGCGCGACCACCTCGGCTTTCGGGGTCGTAACTACAGCGCAGTTCTGAGATTTGACCCTCTGAGTTATGTATCACCGCCGTACAGGTTATGAAGTAGGCGTAACGCAGGCGTACTTCTCTGCCCGGTGCGAGACGAAAGAATTTTTTCGGCGCCTCTTCCATGAAGTCCTGTCGATCAATGTAGAGTTCGCGGCTGAAAGGGATCTGTCGACTGCCCATATCTGGATTATTTGGGTGATTTTGAGCTTCGAACTGCTCGACTTGGCCTTGCGGATAGTTTTCGATCACTATTTTGAGCGGGTCCATAACAGCGAAGACACGCGGCGCATTTTTGTCAAGGTCTTCGCGGACGCAATTTTCCAGAACGCTGGCTTCGATTTGCTGTTCGTTTTTGGTCACACCGATGCGGGTACAGAAGTTTCGAATAGCGCGGGGTGTATAGCCCCGACGCCGCAGGCCTGAAAGAGTGGGCATTCTCGGGTCGTCCCAGCCGCTGACGCGATTCTCATCGACCAGTATCGTCAGCAGGCGCTTGCTCATAATCGTGTAGTCCAGCGACATCCTGGAGAACTCGATCTGACGAGGTCGTTTAGAAATCGTTACGTTATCGAGCACCCAGTCATAAAACGGCCTCTGATCTTCGAATTCAAGAGTACACAATGAGTGGGTAACGCCTTCGATCGTATCTGAAAGCGGGTGAGTGAAGCCATACATCGGATAGATACACCAGCGGTCTCCCGTATTGTGGTGGCCGCTGTGCCGGATACGGTATATCGTAGGATCTCGCATATGGATGTTGGGCGCAGCCATATCGATTTTTGCTCGGAGAACATGCGAGCCGTCCGGGAAATCACCTGCGCGCATTCTTTCGAAAAGTTCCAGGTTCTCAGCCACGGACCGGTTACGATAAGGGCTGTCTGATCCTGGCTCAGTCAGAGTGCCCCGGGATGTGCGGATCTCTTCTGCGCTCAGACTACAGATGAAGGCTTTGCCATTCTCAGTGAGTTCGACTGCCCAGTCATAGAGTTGTGGGAAGTAATCCGACGCATGGGTCAGACGATCTTCCCAGTTGAATCCTAACCAGCGCACATCAGTTTTGATCGATTCGACATACTCCGGGCTTTCCTTATCGGGGTTGGTATCGTCAAAACGCAAAAAGCAGCGACCCGCAAAGTCTTCGGCCAGACCGAAATTGAGACACATGGACTTTGCATGGCCGATGTGCAGATAACCATTGGGTTCAGGTGGGAACCGGGTGACGATCCCGTCTGTATGATGCCCGTCGGTAATATCTGACTCAATGATCTGGCGGATGAAATTGGTTGGCGTTACCGGTTTAGAAGTATCGTTCATGTTGATTTGTTTCGATCAATTCAGCGATGTGTGGCCGCTGCCTATCCCGTGAGCACAATATTTTACTCGTCATAGCGGACAACTTGTGATCTACCGTCGACGGGGCGTCGCAGGTTGGCAGCCCCGAATTCCAGCCCAAGCCGGATCAAGTAGCTGGGCAAAGGTCTCCGCTGGCGGACCGTAAAATACAAAGTGCTGTTGATTCATCTCGTATTTCGTGCTACTGAATGTTCCCAGGTACTGGAAAAGCCACCGCATGGCCGGGCTGGAACCGGCCAAATGGGTCGTCGGAACGGGCTTTTGCCAGTGCAACAAGAAACCAAAAGAGGCAGGAAGGAGAACGTTAAATGGCCTACACAACAGAAGGCATCCGGAACCTTGCGCTCGTCGGTCACGCCGGGAGTGGGAAAACTACATTAGCAGAAAGTCTGCTCCTAGATGCTGGCGTCATCAATGAAGCCGGTGTGGTTGAAAAAGGTTCGACGGTAACTGACTTCGATGAACTTGAACAAAAACACCACCACTCGCTGACAGCTGCAGTGGCATCCTATGATCATGACGGCACGCATATTAACCTGATCGACACACCCGGATACCCGGATTTTATCGGGCCAACACTAAGTGTTCTTGGTGCCGTGGAGACCATTGCGATAGTTGTGAATGCCCAGAACGGTGTGGAGAGTTCAACGCGACGCATGATGGAGGCAGTCAAGCAACGCAACTTATGCGCGATGATTGTTGTGAATAGAATTGACGCCGAAGACATCGATCTGGAAGCGGTTTATGCCCAGATCCAGGAGTCGTTCGGCAGTGAATGTCTGGCGGTTAATTTACCGACTTCGAACGGTAGTGATGTGGTCGATTGTTATTTTGGGACTGAGGGGGAGTCAGACATGTTCTCGGTCGAAGATGCACATACTGCAATCGTAGATCAGACCGTAGAGTTGGATGATGATTTGATGACAGCGTACCTCGACCAGGGAGAAGTTGCCCCGGAGCAGTTGCATGATCCGTTTGAACAGGCCATGCGCGAACGGCATGTGGTGCCGGTCTGTTTTGTTTCCAGCAGAACAGGCGCCGGGGTCCGGGCGCTCAACGAGTTTATCTGCAAAATGCTGCCAAACCCCTTGGAAGGCAATGTACCACGATTCGTGAAGGGTAACGGAGATGAAGGAGAGACTTGTGACGTGGTGCCAGATGGTTCGAAACCGGTGCTCGGCCATGTCTTCAAGATTTCCTTCGACCCGTTTGTAGGACGACAAGCGGTATTCCGTCTCTATCAAGGCACAATAAAAAAAGATGCGCAGGTGTTTCTGGGGGACAGTCGAAAAGGTCTGAAAATCGGTAACCTGTCCAGCTGTCTGGGCAAGAAACTTTCCGACTCCGCTGCAGCGATACCGGGCGACATCATGCTGATTTCAAAAGCCGAAGGGTTTGCTTACGATGCTGTGATGCGAGATGCTCATGATGACGAGCACATCCAGTTAGAGGCTGCCGCATTGCCAACGCCTATGGTGGGTATTTCGATTGCGCCCAAGAGCCGCGGCGACGAACAGAAAATTGCTGAAGTACTGACAAAGCTTACCGAATCAGACCCTTGTTTTCGGGTCGAACGTGATCCTGCTGCGAACGAGACCGTGCTCCGTGGTATGGGAGACCTGCACCTGCGGATGGCAGTGGAACGAATGAGCGACCAATATGCCGTAGAGGTTGTAACCGGGGTGCCTACAATTCCTTACCGGGAGACTATCGGTAAGTCTGCTGAAGGACACTCTCGGCACAAAAAGCAGACCGGCGGTGCCGGTCAGTTCGGGGAGGTTTATCTTCGGATCGAACCTCTGGCGCGTGGTGAGGGTTTTGACTTTGTGAATAAAATCGTCGGCGGTGTTATCCCCGCCCAGTTCATTCCAGCGATCGAGAAAGGTGTGCAGAGTGTCCTGCAGGGGGGTGCTGTAGCCGGTTTTCCGATGCAGGATATCCGGGTGTCAGTTTACGACGGCAAGCATCACGCGGTGGATTCGAAAGAGGTGGCGTTTGTGGCTGCCGGGCGTAAAGCATTTCTCGAAGCGGTGTCGAAGGCCGGTCCGGTTGTTCTTGAACCGATCGTGGATCTGGAGGTTACGGTGCCTGCTGATAATATGGGAGATATCACGGGTGATCTGTCTTCGAGACGAGGCCGGGTCAGCAGTACAGATTCGATGCCTGGCGGCATGATCAGCATCATCGGTCGAGTGCCGCTTGCAGAGATGGATCACTACCAGTCGAGGCTTAAATCAATGACCGGCGGTGAGGGCAGCTACACAATGGAGTTTTCGGCCTATGACCCCGCACCAGGAGATGTACAGAAAAAGCTCTCAGGAGCCTTCGAGCACCCGGAAGAGGATTGACCGGGTAACAGCCCGGCAGGATGTTCAATCTGAATAAGTTGCTGGGCTGGTAGTTAAAGCAATATACAGTCCCAGACTGACTCGTCAGAGGCGACCGCCGATGTTCTCGGGGCAGTGCTATACTTGCGCGCGCCAAAATGCCAGAAATCGCCATCCATGATTAATGGCTCTACTGATGTCATGACGCAAACAGAACAATACAAACCGTCCATCAGTGATGATCTCGGTGTTACAGACAATCTACGGATCTCCGGTATACAGGATGTAGCCGATCCGAAAACTGTCATTGAAGAGCATCCAGTACCCCCTTCAGTTGCGCAACTCGTAACGCGCACGCGTGCTGAGGTTCACGCGATTCTCCATGGCCAGGACGACCGTGTGGTCGTAATTGTCGGACCCTGCTCGATTCATGATCCTGTTGCGGCACTGGACTACGGGGCCCGCCTAGCAGTGTTACGGCAGAATTATTCCAATGACCTGTTGATTATTATGCGGGTTTATTTTGAAAAGCCCCGGACCACTGTCGGCTGGAAAGGGTTGATTAATGATCCAGATCTCGATGGCTCATTTAATATCAATAAAGGTCTGAGGCTCGCCCGTAAATTGTTGCTGGATCTTAACCTGGCCGGTGTGCCTGCTGGAACGGAATACCTGGATCTGCTGACACCGCAATATATTGCCGATCTGATCAGTTGGGGTGCTATTGGTGCCCGAACGACGGAAAGTCAGCTACACCGGGAGCTGGCATCCGGATTGTCTTGTCCTGTTGGATTCAAGAACGGCACTGATGGAAATCTCAAGATCGCAATCGATGCCGTAGGCGCTGCAGCACACCCCCATCATTTCCTGACCGTAACCAAGGCTGGCTATTTGGGAATCTTTGAGACCAGTGGTAATGAGGATGGCCATGTGATTCTCCGGGGTGGTCAATCACCGAACTACGATAGCGAGAGCATCAACGCGGCTGCTCAAATGCTGGAATCGGCCGGTCGTTCGCCAATATTGATGGTTGATTTCAGTCATGCGAACAGCGGAAAACAGCATCGTGGACAGATTGCTGTTGGCGCTAACGTTTCGAGTCAGTTGGCCGGGGGTGAAAATAGGGTAGTCGGTGTTATGATCGAAAGTCATATCGTCGAGGGCCGGCAAGATGTTGTGACGGGTGGTAATCTCGTGTATGGCCAAAGCATTACCGATGCCTGCCTCGGCTGGGATGATACGGTTCAGGTGATTGAACAGTTGGCCGCAGCAGTTGATACTCGCCGGAGTTTGTCGCGCTAAGATTATCAACTGACTGGTCCACAACCTGTGAGACTGGTGGGCACGAATCTACTATCCGCCCGCTTTATGATCTGATCAGTAAATTTTGCTTTTAGTGTGGGCTTTCGGTGTTACGCTTGTCTTAAGGCCCCAATCGCATCTGTTACCCGAATGACTCTGAGAAATCCGGCTGTGCTTTTGCTACTGTTGTTGAATTGAGCCATGATTAAGCCCCATGGTGCCACCGAACTCAAACCACTTTATGTCGCCTGCGCCGAGCAGCGTCGCTCACTTGAAAGTGAAGCTCAGCGTCTGCCATCACTGAAGATCAGTTCGGCGTCAGCAGCAAATGCTGTCATGCTGGGTGCAGGATATTTCACGCCTCTGTCTGGATTTATGGACCAGCGCGATATGGCCAGTGTCGCTGCGACGATGCACACGGCTGATGGGCTATTCTGGCCCGTCCCAGTAGTCAACTTGGTTCAGCAGTGCAGCTATCGGACCGGCGACCGCATCGCATTGAGGGATCCTAACATTGAGGGCAATCCGGTTCTGGCTGTGCAGGACGTCGCTTCTGTTGAGGAACTTTCAGACAAAGATCTTGAGTCGGCCATTCAATCAATCTATGGCACTCTCGACAGGAATCATCCTGGCGTGAATGTGTTTTCCACCCAGGGCAGGGTGCTGGTCTCTGGACCGATCACCGTCCTGAATTACAGTTATTTTGCTCAGGTCTATCCAGCGACTTTTCGTACTGCAGAGCAGATCCGGGCCGATATCAGTGACCGCGGATGGAGTCAGGTGGTCGCGTTCCAGACTCGTAACCCGATGCACCGCGCCCACGAGGAGTTATGCAAGATGGCGCAGGCCGCGGTCGGTGCCGATGGAATTCTGATTCACATGCTCCTGGGGCAACTCAAGCCTGGCGACATACCGGCAGATGTGCGGGACGCCGCAATCCGGACGATGGTTGAACTGTATTTCCCAACCAACAGCGTGATAGTCGCTGGCTATGGGTTTGACATGCTGTATGCAGGGCCGCGGGAAGCGGTACTACACGCTGTTTTTCGCCAAAATACAGGATGTACACATCTCATAGTCGGTCGTGATCACGCGGGTGTTGCTGATTACTATGGCGCGTTCGATGCGCAGACAATTTTCCACGATCAGGTTCCTGACGGCGCCCTGGACATTCAGATATTCGAGGCGGACCATACCGCGTATTCGAGGAAGCTCGACCGGGTGGTCATGATGCGAGACGTACCTGATCATGAGCCGGAAGATTTCGTGCTGCTGTCCGGGACCCGGGTTCGAGAAATGCTGTCGGCAGGTGAAGCACTGCCACCCGAATTTGCCCGGCCTGAAGTCGCCCAGATTCTGATGCAGCACTACCAGGAACAGCAGGCAGGCCGTTAAACGGATCGATTCAGGTTTCTAGCGCTAATGGGAAACTGTTAAAGCCCCTCGATCTGGTCAACCGCAATACTCTCCTCTTCAAGCATCACTGGAATTCCGTCATCAATTCGGTAGATCCGTAGTTTGTTTTTGGTGATCAGGCCCTCACTGAGGGGTGTTTCAACAACGGTGTCGTTGGCCTGCGTGACGTGTCCCGCGGCAATTGCAGCATTGACCGCAGCGAGTTTCTCCTCACTGAGCGGGAACACCGGTTGTTTACTGACCGGGCAGCACAGAATCTCCAGAAGTTTGGGATCGATCGGCATGGATGGTAATGTTGGTCGTTTCGATTGTGACAGGTACGCAGAGTTCTCTGAGTATACTGTTGCACCTGTGTAAGCGCATCTCTAGGCACGGCAAATGTTGGTGAACACTACTCGGTAGGTGGTGCTCTATGAGTACAAATTCCAAGAATGTAGTGCTGATCGCGATCTGTGGTAATGCAGTGCTGACTATCCTGAAGTTCACGGTCGCCGTTCCGACGCATTCGGCAGCGATGATGAATGAGGCGATCCATAGTCTGATGGACACGCTTAACCAGTTATTTCTGCTGATGGGACTGAAAAGCGGTAGCAGGCCGGCCGACCGTCGGTACGCTTTCGGTCATGGCCAGAAGAAATATCTGTGGAACTTGTGGAGCGCGATTGGTCTTTTCTCAATCGGCTGTGGGCTGGGGCTTTCACATGCCTGGCATGCCTGGCAGGAGAGCCATAACATCGCCGAACAGGTTGCTGTTGAACCGACTCTATTCGGATCGATCGATCCTCTGGCATTGGCGATGAGTGTCTTGCTGATTGCGCTCTTGGTTGAGTCCTGGGTATTACGTGTGGCCTGGCGTGAATTCGCGCAGCGCGCTCGGATGAACGGTCATCAGAATGCGCTGTCCTACCTCAGCCAATCAGATGATCCAACATTGGTCGCCGTTCTGCTTGAGGATGCGGTTGCGGTCATTGGTGTATTACTTGCTGCAATTGGCATTGCGCTAACGCACGCAACCGGTATTGCGCTCTGGGATATCGGGTTCTCGGTGGTGATTGCGGTGATGCTGGGTATCACTGCAGCATTTCTAGGCATGATCAATATGCGGTTTCTTACCGATGTTCGGGATCAGGAAGCCGAGGAAACCTTTAGGTTGATTGCCGACGCCCACAAAGATATTGAGCGTTATCATGACCTGCGCAGTATTGTCATTGATGACCGCAATACAGTTCTCGTGGCCGAAATTGAACTGAAAGAGGAGAGTATCGTATCTACTCTGCGGGAGAGGATGACACAGCATCGTGCTGACAGTAGCGTTGGGGTAACCGATCTGGACAATGGTGAGCCTGGGCGGGTAGAGTTTCTGTCTGACCGAGTGCTGGTTCAGGCCACACTTGAACGTACCGAACAAATCATAGACGAGCTAGAATTGCGTCTGCGTGAACGATGCCCCGTGTATCGCATGTTACGATTGAAGTTGAAGGTATTGTTGCAAACCACCCAGTGGACGAGTCAGATGGGCAATACCGTGGTGGTGTAGACACGCTTGAAAAATGATGAAACGTTTACGGATGCTGGTATGAATAAATTGGTTACAGGTTGTGTAATAGCTGTCGGGCTGATGATTCCGACATCGTCGATAGTTGCGCAGGCTATGCTCGACTCTGATGAGCAGAAATACAGTTATGCGCTGGGCTATCAGATCGGCTCTCAAATACAAAGGCAACTGGATTCAGAGGGCGTTAAACTGGATGCTGATGCCTTTGCCCGTGGAATTGCGGACGTGCTCTCGGGACGAGCACTTGCGCTCAGTCAAGAAGAGATCATGCTTGCGATCGAAACCAAAGGGCAGCTGGAGGCGCAAAAGATGAAAGAAGTTGGGGACTCGAACAAATCAAGCGGTGAGGCATTTCGAGCAGAATACGGCAAACAGGCGGCTGTCTTGCGCACCGACAGCGGTATTTTATACCGGGTTCTGACAGCCGGTTCTGGCGCAAAACCTGGTCCAGATGACACCGTGGTTGTGCACTATAGGGGCACCCTACCGGATGGTCAGGAATTTGATAGTTCCTACAAGCGCGGCCAGCCGGCGACCTTCAGTCTAGGCGGCATCATAGCAGGATGGAAAGAGGTACTTCAGTTAATGCCAGAAGGGGCGAAATGGGAGGTTGTGATTCCGCCGGAACTGGGCTACGGCAACGTCGGTGCCAGTGGCCTGATCGGCGCAAATCAGACCCTGGTCTTCGAAATAGAACTGATTGAAGTTAAGTAGCCCTTCCGGCTGTGTGATCAAGGCACTGCTGTCGTTTGGCTGTGGCGATCTATTTGTTCTCCACAATGCGCTTCAGTCGACTGCCGGGAGGATATTGATCACTTCCCGGGCCACAGCGCGGGTGCCCTGATTGCCACCGAGTTCTAGTGGACGCAGACGACCGGATGAGAAGCCTGTGTAAACAGCAGTTTCAATCATCTCGGCTGCGCAATCTAGTTGATCTTGTCCCGATTTCTCGGCCAGGTATCCCAGCAACAGTGAACCGCTGAGAATGCAGGCCAAAGGGTTTGCGGCATCTCGCCCCATGATGTCTGGTGCGCTGCCGTGGGCGGGTTGAAACAATCCGTGGTGATCTCCAATCTCAGCACAGGCTGCCATGCCCATGCCCCCGACAAGACCACCAGCGAGATCAGACAGTATGTCGCCATACATATTTTCCATCACCATGACATCGAATGACCAGGGTTTGCGGATAAGGTCCAGAGCCTGGGTATCGATGTAATTGTGATCGGCAAAAATGTCGGGGTATTCCTCGGCTCGTTCGTCGAAGATTTTTCGGAAAAATGCCATGGACCTAAACACATTGGCCTTATCGACACAGGTCACCCGGCCGGGCCTGCCGCGATTTTTTCGCTGCCTTGCCAGTCGAAATGCGAAATCGTGAAGTTTTTCGGTGGTGTTTCTCGTGATGCGCAGTGTCTCACGTACCTCATTTTCATTGGCGATTTGTGTTCGCCCATGTACGGCAGCCGAATAGAAAAGACCTTCGGTCGATTCCCGTACGATCACCAGATCGATAGTCGAGGCGCGGGGATCTGCCAGGGGCAGGGGTGAATTCGGATAGGCTCGGGCCGGTCTCACACCAGCGTAGAGTTGTAGCTGTTCCCGCAGGCGCAGATGGGGAGCTATCTCTGTGCCATCGCGATATCGGATCTCTGGCAATCCAATGGCACCCAATAAAATAGCGTCGGCCTGTTCAGCGGCTTGTTCAGATCCGTGTTCAATGTCTCTGCCAGACTCTCTGAAGTAAGCCGCACCGGCATGGTAGCTGTTAAAGTCTAAGCAAAAGCCGCCAATGCGTTTTTGCACGGCCTCAAGGACAGCGATCGTCGCATCCGTTACATCGGGGCCTATTCCATCTCCCCTGAACACGGCCACCTGATAGGTTGACTGACTCATGTCGTGGCCGAAGGGAGAGTATCGTGGATACGCTTGCGCCGCTGGGTGAAGGCCGACCGGATCATTACGGTGCTAAATTCATAATTGTAATGCCGACCACAACCGTTACGGCCGCGCACACCCTGTGCAACATATGCCGTTCCTTGAGCATGAGTCCCCCAATCAGTACAGCAATGATTACGCTTGTTTCCCGTAGGGCAGAGATCATGGCCATGGTGTTGGTACTCATTGCGTAGATAACCAGACCATAGGCCAGGGCTGCAACCATACCGCTTGTCCATAGCCCGCGCCAGTGCGTAAGGTAATAATCCTTGAATGTATGCCGACGAATCAGTGAGACGAAGGTGCCGAATGTGGCAGCCTCAAGAACAAACAGCCAGATGATGTAGCCCAGCTTTGACTGGGCCTCCCTTACACCTAGCCCATCGGCTAGCGTATATCCGCTAATCCAGATTGCAGTGCCTAGCGCGAACAGCACGGGCTTCAGATTGCCACGCCAGGGCAGACCGTTCTCGAAACTGAGGCTGATAATTCCGACGCAGGCAAGCGCAATGCCAGCCAGAACCGCCAGCGATAAAGTTTCTCCGGCAAGAAGCACCCCAAATCCGGCGATCAACAGTGGGGCGCTACCCCGCGCAAGTGGATAAACCAGGCCGAGGTCTCCAACACGATAACCGCTGATCAAAAAGCCGTAGTAACCCCAGTGCAGAACCAGCGAAAGCCCAAGATACGGCCACGCTGCTGGGCTGGGAATCGGGACAAATGGCAGCAGGCACAGGCAGATAATCCCGGAACATCCATGCATCAGAGCGAGGCTGAGTAACTTGTCATCACCAGCCTTAATAAAGGCGTTCCAGGCGGCATGTAGAAATGCAGCCGCCAGCACGAGAATGATTGTTGAGAGCGTCAAGATGTCGGACCGGAGATCTGTTGCGCCCGCCGACCGTACGAATAGTCGTAGATTAGCGGGGACCCATGATTTATCCTAAAGCGACTCTCGGCAGTCCGGTAACGCAACTCCCCGGTGCCTAGACTTTCCTTTGCCCCGGTGCTCATTGAAAATCCCCGACAACGCTGTGATCCGCACCGCATAGATTGCGGCCTCACGTATCCTGATCACGAGACTATGACTGATGAGAATACTTTTTGCTGACAAGTTCCCAGAGACAGCTGTAGCTGAACTCAAACACAAAGGGCACAACTGTGTGCTGCAACCAGATCTTAATATTGATGAGCTTGACTCTGTGCTTGCGGAATATGATGTGCTGGTGGTGCGAAGCACTCAGGTAACGAAAAAGGCAATAGAGGCCGGAAAATCGCTGAAGATGATCATTCGAGCTGGAACCGGAACGAACACGATCGACAAAGATGCCGCGGCTGCTCGTGGTATTTATGTCTGTAATGTACCCGGTCGAAATGCTGCAGCAGTGGCTGAATTGGCCATCGGTCTTCTGATCGCCATCGACAGAAATATTCCGGACAATGTTAAAGCGTTGCGCCAAGGAAAATGGAACAAGAAACGATTCAGTGTCGCCGTGGGTCTAAAAGGTCGGCGTATGGGTGTGGTTGGTCTTGGCGCAATAGGCTTGGAAGTGCTTGAACGGGCGCATGCGTTCGGGCTGGAGTTGTATGTCATTGAACGTCCAAACCGGTGGCGGGAAACGCACGACCGCCTCGTTCGTATAGGCGGTATAAAGCGTGTCTCCGGCCTTAAAGAACTGGCGGAACGCTGTGAAATCCTCAGTTTTCATGTGCCATCCGCAGTTGCCACGAAAAAAATGGTCGATGCCGAACTGTTGGCACGTATGCCGGTGGGGGCCATTGTTATCAATACCTCTCGTGGCGATATTGTCGACGAGGAAGCCCTGATTAAGGCGATGGATGAGAAGGGGATTCGGGCAGGACTGGATGTATTTCGCGGGGAGCCAAGTGGCGATGAGGTTGAATTTCAATCAGCTCTTGCCAGACATCCCAATGTTTACGGTACACATCATATCGGCGCTTCTACGGATCAGGCACAGGCAGCAGTTGCCAGCGGTGTGATAGAAATCCTGGATGCGTTCAGTCGGGGCAATATCCAACACTGTGTCAATATGGACACGTGATTATTTAATGTACTAGGAGACAAGTGATGAGTCGGCGAGTCAACAACTTCAGTGCGGGTCCGTCAACTCTGCCTCAGCAGGTACTTGAGGAAGCTCAGGCAGAATTTTTGGAATACCAGGGTTCAGGGATGTCACTGATTGAAATGAGTCATCGCGGGAAATATTTTGTTGAAGTTCATCGGGAAGCGATGGCAATGACTCGGAAAATATTCAGTGTTCCGGACAGTTTCAAGGTGCTGTTCCTCCAGGGTGGCGCAACGTTTCAGTTTTCTATGGTCCCAATGAACCTGTTGCGGTCAGGTGAGCGCGCCGGCTACGTGAATTCCGGCAGTTGGGCCACCGGGGCAATAACAGATGCCAGATTCTACGGCGATATCTATGCCGCGTGGGAAGGTAAGGATTGCGACTACACCAGGATGCCACAGGACGATGAGTTGAAAATTCAGTCGGGTACCCGCTATCTACATATCACATCCAATGAGACGATCGGCGGCGTGCAATTTACCCACTGGCCTGACGTTGAAGTACCCCTGGTCTGTGACATGTCTTCAGACTACATGTCAAGGGCGATACCCTGGGAGAAGTTTGACTTGGTATACGGTGGGCTCCAGAAAAACCTGGGTCCATCCGGAATGGCGCTGGTGTTTGTGAGAGAGTCAATACTGGAGGATTGCAACACTGAAATCGGGCGCTATATGCGCTATGCCGTCCATGCCGAGAAAGATTCTATGTTCAATACCCCACCGGTGTTTCCAATTTACATGCTGGGAAAGATCCTTAAGTGGATGGATGAGAAGGGTGGGCTCGATGTTATCGAGCGGGAAGCGCAGGAGAAAGCCAACCTGCTGTATTCGGTGATCGACAGCAGTGACGGGTATTACAGTTGTCCTGTTGAAAGCAGGTGCCGCTCGGTCATGAACGTGGTTTTCCGATTGCCAAACAGTGATCTCGAAGCAGGGTTCCTCAAGCAGTCGGACGCTGCCGATCTGTTCAATCTCAAGGGGCACCGGAGTGTTGGTGGATGTCGAGCGAGTATCTACAACGCTATGCCACGTACTGGCGTCGCGGCACTGGCAGAGTTTATGCTTGCCTTTCGGGAAAATAACCCAGGCTAAGGCCCGTGTCATTTACAGGTAAATCTGCGTGACACAGATCCACACCTTCATGCCCTATGTCGTTTGCCGTGATCGAGCGGAGCGCGTGGTTGCACCTGCTTACGATTCAATGGCGCCTGCCGAACGCGCTGCCTACATCAAGGCAAACCCGTCGAACTTCATCAAAACGATGAGAACGCCAGAGGAATACACCGAGTCGGAAAACACGTCTCTGGAGATGGTTCTCGATCACAATCTGAACGCGGTTCAAAAAATGTTGGAGGATTCGACATTCGAGCGTCAACCTCAGCAGGCGCTGTACATTTACCGACTGCATGCCGGAAACCATGTGCAGACGGCTGTCATAGCAGAAGTACCGGTGGCTGAGTATCAGCAAGGTCTCATTCACAGGCATGAGCATACGCGTTCTGAACATGAAGATAGACTCACGCAATACCTGCAGTATGTCGGCGTGAGTTCCAGCCCTGTTTGCCTGGCTTATCAGGACGATGCTCGAATTGATAAGACTGTAGAAATCATTACCCAGGGTAAATCGATGCTTGATTTTGCGTTGGAAGACGGGGTGCAACAGACGATCTGGAAAGTTGTTGAGACCGAGCAGATCGATATTTTGCGAACCCAGTTTTTGAGCGTTGAGGCCGTCTACCTCACCGATGGGCACCATAGGATGGCAGCTAGCGCTCGACATGCGGTCAGTCGATCACACAGTGAAAAATCAAGCAGTGGTCCCTGGAGTTATTTTCTGGCGGCGCTGTTCCCGGCGACCCAGTTGAGGATACTCCCTTTTAACCGGTGTGTTCGTGATTTAAACGGGTTTTCTGTGGAGCAACTGATTAACCAGCTCTCGTTAAACTTTACTGTCGATCAGTTTTCCGATGACAACACGATGGTACTGCCGTCCAAGCCAGGTGAGTTCACCCTGCTGGCAGAAAATCGGGTGTTTCGGCTGCAGGTGCGCTCGGCGCGAATACCCAACGATCCGGTCGGTTGTCTGGATGTATCGCTACTGCAAAATCTATTTCTTGGACCTGTGTTGGGTATTGGGGATGACCGATCTGATCCTCGACTTAATTTTGTCACAGGTGACAGTGGACTGAATGGTTTGAGACAAAGGGCTGAGGAGGGGTGGCGCATTGGTATTGCCTGCTATCCAACTTCCATGAAAGACTTGATGAGCATCGCAGATCGTGGCTTGGTCATGCCGCCCAAATCAACTTGTTTCGATCCTAAAGCCCGTTCAGGCATATTTCTGAGGTTCTCCTGAACGGGGCATTACGGTTTCTAGTTTCAAAGCAATTAACACTTGTTATTTACAGGTTTTGTTCAGTGCAATCAATTAAGCTGACAATTAGTCAGTTGGTTTGTAGTTCTCGGTGTCGCAAAACAGATCTCACATGTCGCGCGCAAATCAACAGACCCGAGTATTAATCTTAGAATGCCGCTGTAGTAGTGGGGTCAACCATCTGAACGTTTAACTCGTGTCGTAGAACATCAACCATAAGGTGCGGAGACGATGACTGAGACTGAAGTTGCAGATACTGAAGTTGCAGATGCTGAAGAAGAACTGGATCTGAGTACACTGTCTGACGAGGAACTCGTTGAGCAGATGCACGATGATCTTTATGACGGTCTGAGAGAAGAAATTGAAGAGGGGACGAACATACTGCTAGAGCGAGGCTGGGCTCCGGATAAACTTCTTGCGAATGCCTTGGTAGAGGGGATGCGCATAGTCGGTATCGATTTTCGCGATGGTATTCTGTTTGTGCCTGAAGTCCTGATGTCAGCCAACGCAATGAAAGGCGGTATGGCGATTCTGCGTCCACTACTGGCGGAAACTGGTGCGGCAAGTATTGGTACAGTGGTGATTGGCACGGTAAAAGGCGATATCCACGATATCGGCAAGAATCTCGTGAGTATGATGCTGGAGGGGGCGGGTTTTGAGGTCTATAACATCGGTGTAAATAACCCGGTCGAGAATTTCCTAGAGGCAATTGAAGAACATAAGCCGGACATCGTGGGCATGTCTGCGCTACTCACCACGACGATGCCGTATATGAAAGTGGTTATTGATACCATGATCGAACGCGGTATTCGGGATGACCACATCGTGCTGGTGGGTGGCGCACCGTTAAACGACGAATTCGGGAAAGCGATTGGTGCAGATGCTTACTGCCGGGACGCGGCCGTGGCAGTAGAGACAGCTAAGCAGTTGATCGCAGAGCGCCGAGGGGAGTCGATACCAGCGTAAGACCTGACAGGCGAAGATTGGACACTGAACTGTATTGGTATTTGAGGAAGCAGAGCAGGCAGTGGACGGCACAGAGTAGTTTACGAAACGACATGAGAGTAAAGCAGTGGGCCAACAATCTGCAAAACTGATCATTGCTTGCGGTGCACTCGCAAGAGAGATCCAGCAACTGATTGATATCAATAGTTGGACTGATGTAGACGTCCAGTGCCTGCCCGCTAACCTTCATAACCGTCCGGATCAGATTCCAGACCGTGTGCTGGATAAGGTTCAGAGCAACCGCGATCGATATGCGCACATATTTGTGGCGTATGCAGATTGCGGGACAGGCGGCCTATTGGACAGCGCGCTCGAGGCGCTCGGGGTGGAGAGACTGGAAGGTGCCCATTGCTACCAGTTTTATGCCGGATCGGAGGTCTTTGAACAGTTGCACGACGCTGAGCCTGGCACCTTTTACCTGACTGACTTCCTGGTTCGTCATTTTGACAGGCTGATCATCGATGAGTTGGGATTGGACCGGCATCCCGAACTCAGAGAGACTTTTTTCAGGAACTACAGTCGATTGTTGTACCTGTCACAGGCCGAAACACCGGAGCTAGTCACCAAGGCGCGACGTGCAGCGGATCGACTCGGGCTTAAGTTTGAACATCGCCCTACCGGATTCGGTCAGCTGGAAACCGGCTTGAACCGGTTCATGGTGTCTGTGCCGCTGACTGAGACTACACCCGATGGCTAAACTGATTACTGTCTATTGGCGGGATATTCCGTCACAGGTTATTGCGAAAAAAGGGCGATTGACGAGCAAGGCAAAGCTCAGTCAACGATTTCAAGAGGCCATTGACCGTGCCGCGATGCGGGCGGGTAAAGGCAGTAGTGATGCTTACTTGAGTGAGTGGCGACGGGAAGCCTCTACCTGTGGTGAAGATCTTGAAATGGCTGCTAAACAATTAGCAGATCTACTTGAACAGCATTATAGCGATGACGACCTGCTGGCGTTAATTCGGGCCAAGGGCGTTAAAACTGATTCTGCCTAACCAAGCCTGAGCCCAGATGTACGTTGTCCGAAGATGGTCAGTACGCCACTCACGCCTGCTTGAAACGGCCTACCAAGTTTTGGAGGCCGTATTGAATAAGCTACATCCACTGTGGAATTTAGCTCGACTCGAGGGTGCTGTGGATCAACAGCAAGAAGGCATAGAGAACTGCATCGAATTGATGCAACAGATCAGGGAGATCGATGGAATTGCAGGTGTACATGTGATGGCCTATAGGCAGGAAGAGATGGTAGCGGAAATCATCCAGAAATCCGGTGTATTGAACGGGCGATCCCCATCGATGCCGCCACAACTGGAGAATCTTTACGACTCCAGGAGTATGCAGTGACCATTACGCTAGTCAGTTCGGCAAATCGGGAGCTTCGAATAGGGTTTGATCAGCCGTTTTGCATTATCGGGGAGAGGATCAATCCTACTGGGCGCAAGGTTCTTTCAGAAGAAATGAAAAACGGAGATTACAGTCGGGTTGAGGCCGACGCGCTGGCACAGGTGGCGGCTGGCGCGCATATGTTGGACATAAACGCCGGTATACCGCTGGCTGATGAACCTGCCATTCTCGCCGAGTGCATACAACTCGTTCAGTCGTTGACTGATGTACCGTTGTCTATTGATTCATCGATCGTTGCGGCCCTGGCATCGGGTCTTTCGGTTTATCAGGGTAAAGCGCTGGTGAATTCAGTTACGGGTGAGGAAGAACGTCTTGAAACTGTTCTCCCGCTGGTTAGAAAATTCAATGCCGCTGTGGTTGCGATATCGAATGATGAGACCGGTATCTCAGAGGATCCGGATGTCCGGTTTGAAGTAGCCAGAAAGATTGTAGAGCGTGCCGAAGATCATGGAATACCGCGGGAGGATGTTGTTGTAGACCCGCTCGTTATGCCTATTGGCGCATTGAATGACGCGGGTCGGCAGGTGATGAGTATCGTCCGTCGATTGCGTGAAGAATTGAAAGTGAATTCCACTTGTGGTGCCTCCAACATCAGTTTTGGTCTCCCCAATCGGAATGGGCTGAACTCGGCATTTCTTGCCATGGCTATAGGTGCGGGTATGACATCGGCCATTACAAATCCGTTACACGGAGAAGTGATGCAGGCCGTTTCAGGGGCCGATGTGATGACGGGTCACGACCCCGATTGTCGACGCTGGATCAAAAAATACAGGGAGCCGGTGCAAGATACTGAGACAGGCGGGGGCCGAGAGCGAGGGCGGAATCGACGCCGCCGTTCAGCAAGATGACAGGTTCCAAACATCATGGTCACTGCCTGTGCGGCGCCGTCACCTTCAAGATCACAGGTGAACTGCGTAGCGTGCTGGTTTGCCATTGTTCACAGTGTCGGCGGAGCAGTGGTCACCTCTGGGCAGCAACCGCAGCGCCAGTAGATGCCGTCGAGATCCACAGTCAGAAAACACTGTCGTGGTATCGCTCGTCGTCAAAGGCCAAGCGCGGGTTCTGCAGTCGCTGTGGTTCCAGCCTGTTCTGGCAATTGGACGGGTCAACATCATTGTCTATAGCAGCTGGATCATTGGACGTGCCCACGGGCCTTAGCACACAAGAACATATCTACTTTGACGATGCATCGGATTACTACACAGTACATCCAGACGAACAGATTCGAACGGGTACTGAGACAGTATTTGAGTAGAACAATGACAGAAGCAATGGTCGTATTTACACCTTCGGGCCGACGCGGTCGTTTCCAGGTGGGCACTACGGTGTTGCAGGCAGCACAAGAACTCGGTGTCGACATCGATTCGGTTTGCGGGGGTCGAGCAATCTGTGGTCGCTGTCAGGTGCTTCTCAGCGAAGGTTCTTTCCCCAAACACGGAATTGAGTCGAATCTGGACAATCTATCAGCGCGTAGCGACAGTGAAGTGGAATACGACCGACAGCAATCTCTTACCCAAGGTCGCCGCCTGAGTTGTTCGACCCGAATTCTGGGCGATGTGGTCATAGACGTGCCGGCCGACAGCCAGGTCCACAAGCAGGTTGTACGAAAAAGGATTGAAGTACACGATATCGATGTGGATCCCCTGGTGCGCCTGCATTACCTGGACGTGCCCGAACCCAATATGCATGACCCGGCTGGCGACCTGCAGCGGTTGTTCGAGGAGCTGGAGTTTGAATGGGGTCTTACCGGCCTTGGCTGTGATCGGCACGTACTTGAGACGCTGCAGGGCAGTCTGAAATCAGGCGAACGAAAAGCCACCGTGGCTGTCTATCGACAGAAGCAGATCATAGCAGTCTGGGCTGGATTCAGAGATCGCGCTTTGGGTATTGCAGTCGATGTAGGATCAACCACGATAGCAGTGCATCTTTGTGATCTTTCCTCCGGTGAAGTTCTGGCTTCTTCGGGCATGATGAACCCGCAGATCCGCTTCGGTGAGGACCTGATGAGTCGGGTGTCCTATGTCATGATGCACCCTGGCGGCGACAAGGAAATGACACAGGTGGTGCGGGCTGCGATCGCCCAGCTGGCGCAAGAAGTCTGTCGGCAGGCGGGCTATGACACCACCGACGTCCTGGACGCGACCTTTGTTGGTAATCCCGTTATGCACCATCTGCTGCTGGGTATCAGCCCGATAGAACTCGGTGGTGCTCCCTTTGCTTTGACAACTGATCAGGCGATCGAGCTCAAAGCCAGTGAACTGGATCTGGATCTGCACCCCGGGGCGAGGTCTTACGTTTTACCTTGCATTGCCGGTCATGTCGGTGCGGACGCAGCCGCGATGGTGCTGTCTGAAGCACCCTATTTACGTGAGGAAATAACGCTGCTGGTTGATGTTGGCACCAATGCGGAGATAGTGCTGGGAAATCGACATCGGATGCTTGCGGCAAGCAGCCCAACCGGACCCGCTTTCGAGGGTGCTCAGATCAGCTGCGGGCAGAGGGCTGCACCGGGCGCAATAGAGCGAGTTCGCGTTGATCGGGATACGCTTGAACCTCGATTCAAGGTGATTGGTTCAGATCTTTGGTCTAATGAAGGCGGATTTGATCAGAGTATTGCCGATCACGGCGTAACGGGTATTTGCGGTTCCGGGATAATCGAGGTCATTGCGGAAATGGTGCTTTCGGGAATCTGCTCCAGCGACGGTGTGATCGATGGTGCCCAGGTAAGCCGATCTCGTCGGATCATCGCTGATGGGCGGACTTTCTCCTATGTGCTGTATGACCAGAGTGTGACCCTACAGATCACACAAAATGACGTCCGGGCCATTCAGCTGGCTAAGGCAGCGCTGTACGCCGGAATTCGATTGTTGATGGACGGTCTTGGCATCCAGTATGTTGATCGGATCCGGCTTGCTGGTGCGTTTGGTTCTCACATCGACGTGATGTACGCCATGGTATTGGGCTTAATCCCGGATTGCGATCTCGACAATGTCACATCCGCGGGAAATGCTGCGGGGACCGGTGCGCATATTGCACTGGTTGATCAGAATGCACGGCAGGAAATAGAAAAAGAAGTCCGTCGGATAGAGAAAATCGAGACAGCTGTGGAACCGCGATTCCAGGAGCATTTTGTCGCGGCGATGGCAATACCCCATCAGACTGCAGAATTCCCGCAGCTGGCAAAGGTAGTGACCCTTCCAAGCCGGCAAGATAAATCGCAGGATAAAGGCAGGAGCACGGGTCGCAAACACCGTCGGCGCAGTTGAACTACTGTCGGTTGCGTTGACATACCTGCCTGGATACTCTGTGTTGTACCGACACGAGCTCATCAATACCTGCCGGAGCAGTGAATGAATTCCTCGATACTGGCCGAAGTGCCTATTTTTGCGGGCCTGAAACAGTCAGACCTTGATCAACTTACTCACTGTTCGACCCGCAGGTGGTTCAAGCGAGGCAGTGTTATCGTTACGGAAGGAGATCCAGCCGACGGACTTTATGTCGTGGTCAGCGGACGAATTAAGGTCCTTTTGAGCGACAATGAAGGGAAAGAAGTGGTACTGACTGTCGAATCTCGAGGAGCATGTTTTGGTGAGATCGCCCTGCTGGATGAAGAACCCAGATCGGCATCGGTCGCCGCGCTGGAAAAAACGGAACTGTTGATAATCTATAGAGATCACTTTATGGATCTACTGGACAATCATCCTGAACTCGCCCGGTCACTTATTCGCTCACTGGCCTATATGGTGAGGCGATTAACGAAGAACGTGGAGAACCTTGCACTGAAGGATGTTTATTGTCGGATTGTGGAAGTACTCGAGCGCAGGTCGGTGGTCGAAGACGATGTTCATGTTGTCAACGAGCGCCTCACGCACCAGCTTATCGCCGACATGATCGGTGCATTCAGGGAGATGGTGAGTCGGATCATGAGTGATCTGGTCAAAGGAGACTATATTAGCGTTACATCGGAACAGATTCGCATTAACAGGCGCCTTCCATCCGGCTGGTGACCGGACGTAAAGACCGAGACATTCCGGATTAATTCAGATGACAGAAGGAACGCTTCGAAAAATGCCTGCCGAGCTGGTAGACCCGGTTCATTACCGGCTGCCGGTGGGAGAAGAGCTGATCGATTTGAATCCCCTGCTTGGACAGGAGATTTCCCTCGTTTATTCGGGAAGAATATTTTGTATTGAATGCGGTCGAAAAACGAATAAGAGCTTTAATCAAGGGTACTGTTTTCCCTGCTTACGTCGCCTGGCTGCATGCGATACGTGTATCGTCAAGCCCGAACTGTGTCATTACCATGAAGGAACCTGCAGGGAACCGCAGTGGGGGGAGACGCATTGTATGCAACCTCACGTGGTTTATCTTGCCAATTCTTCGGGCCTGAAAGTGGGGATCACACGCAAAACACAAGTGCCAACGCGATGGATAGACCAGGGTGCGATACAGGCATTACCGATCGTTGAAGTGGATACCCGACTGCAGTCGGGTCTGATAGAGACCGTGCTAAAAGGCACAGTCAATGACAGAACTGACTGGCGTCGAATGCTGAAAGGAGGACAAACCGAGATCGATCTCAAGTCCGAATGGGATCAACTGCGCAAGACCAGCGAAGCTTTGCTCACAGACTGCCAGTCAAAGTTCGGCTCGGCGGCTGTCCGCCTGAAGGGGCAGGAACAAGTGACACGGATCTCTTACCCGGTCTTACACTACCCGGACAAGATAAAGACGTACAATTTTGATAAAGAAAGGGTTGTAAAGGGCACCCTTGAGGGGATCAAAGGCCAATACCTGATTCTCGACCTGGGTGTTTTGAACATTCGAAAGTTTGCTGGATACGAAATTTCATTCACAGTGTGCTAGTGCTGCGGATAGCCGACTTATCAAGGTACAACCGACAGAGGGATCAGTTCTGACGAACGGTATTCAGAGTCGGATCCTTGGCCGATCCCCAGCGGCCATGGACTACTTCGTTTCCCGGGCAAGGGTTTTCTGGCACGTTGAATGAAAGCAGCATCGACAGTACCGCCAGCGCACTGCCCACCAGGAAAACAGCTGACGGTGAGATAAGCCACAGGAAACCCAACACCGCGGGCAATACCACCGCTGCGATGTGATTGATGGTAAAACCAACGCCAGCAGTGGCTGCAATATCGGCCGGATCGGCAATCTTCTGGAAATAGGTTCGAATTGCTATCGCGAGTGCAAAGAAAAAATGGTCGATGATGTAAAGACCAGCGGCTATACCGGCGTTGTTCACGAACGCGTAGGCTGTAAACACAATCGTAAGCCCGACATACTCGAATATTAGAATTCTCCGCTCACCTATATTACCGATCAATCGTCCCAAACGGGCGGCGAACAGCATGTTAAGCACAGCATTCACCAGAAACAGTATTGAAATCGTTGCCACGTCGAAACCAAATTTCTCGACCATCAAAAATCCGGCAAACACGATGAATATCTGTCGCCTTGCGCCCGAGAGAAATGTGAGAGCGTAATACAGCCAGTACCGTCGACGCAGCACCATCTGACGGTTCTGTTTGACTGTGACTGGGAACTGTTGAAACAGTAGCCAACAAACAAAACCGATCACCACAGTTGCACCACCGCCCAAAAGGTAGACAAGCGAGAAATCAATAGCTAGAACCTCAAACGTAATCCAGATAAAGCCATAGACCACGATAGAGGTAAATGCTCCCACTGCGATCACCCTTCCAAGTAATTCAGGTGCCTTGTCCTTGTCGACCCACTGTAGACACAATGAGGAGTGAACAGTCTCAAAGTAGTGAAATCCAAGCGACATCACCACGGTAGTGACATAGAGTCCGATAACACTCGGAAACCACCCAGTCACGAGTGTGCCCACTCCCAGCAACAGTAACGACACATAGGCTATGGTCTGCTCTCGACATAGAAATAGAAGAAACACCACCAAAAACGCGAGAAATCCTGGAACTTCACGAAGGCTTTGCAGAATACCCATCTCTGCACCGCTGAAGGCAGCGCGCTCAATCGCAAAGTTATTGAGCAGTGCCTGCCAGGTCGCAAAGCTCAGGGGCACAGCAGCCGCCGTGAGCAAAAGGAGAAATTCTGGCCGGTCCCGAAATTTGGACAAATACATATCGAATCGATTGGTCAGTCCATCAAATGCACCCGTGAATCAGTGCATCAGGCCGTCGGTTTATGGGTCGGATATTGGCCGATCATACCCGGTCGCTAAACGATGTTAGAGTCGTACGGTAGTATATCTTGCCATTTGAGTGAGTGGCCACCGGATGAGTGATACCCTGAAAAAACCAAGAGTGGGATTCTTTGTGACCTGCCTCGTAGATATCATGAGGCCAAGGGTCGGGTTTGCAGCCGTTAAGCTACTGGAGCAGGCCGGTTGTGAGGTGGAGGTGCCACGCAGTCAGAGTTGTTGTGGTCAGCCCGCCTACAACAATGGGGATGAGGCCAACAGTCGTGCGATTGCAAAGCAGGTCATCAACGTCTTTGATCAGTTTGACTACATCGTTGTTCCTTCAGGATCGTGCGCAGGGATGTTCAGTGAACATTTCCCGAGACTGTTCAGATACGAATCATCTTGGCTTTATCGATCTCAGCGAATGGCAGCCAGAACGTGGGAGCTGACCCGCTTTCTGGTTGAGGTTATGCAGGTGAATTCGTTGGGTTCGTGTTATCCGGCAAAGTGTGCCTATCACGACTCGTGTTCAGGTCTGCGTGAACTGGGCATTCAGGAGCAGCCACGGCAGTTATTGTCTTTGGTCAAGGATCTTTCATTGGCAGAACTTGACGAGCGAGACGTCTGTTGCGGATTTGGGGGGACGTTCAGTGTCAAATATCCGGAAATCTCTACTCGGCTGGTGTCAAATAAGGTTTCTGATCTAGAACAGACCGCGGCAGACACCCTGCTGGGTGGGGATCTGGGATGTTTGTTGAATATCGCCGGTCGCCTGCGCCGAGAAGGAAAAGCAACCAAGGTGTTCCACATCGCAGAAGTGCTTGCTGGTATGGCGGATGGACCTGGAATCGCTGAGCCCGGGGACGAGGCATGACGCAGGCGGCACCTTCAGCAGCGGTCTTTAAGAGCAAGGCACGGGAGGCGCTGTCTGATCCCGCATTACTACAGGCGATGGAGCGGGCTAAAGGTGGTTTTGTTGGTGCAAGGCGGATTGCTATAGAGGAACTGGCGGAGTTTGAGTCCCTACGCGATGCAGCACAGGATATCAAAGATCATGTGCTCAATCATCTCGATCTGTATCTTGAACGCTACGAGCGCAAGACGATCGAGAATGGTGGTCATGTTCACTGGGCACAGACTGCTGAAGAAGCCTGCGAAATTGTCAAGAAGATATGTCTCGATGCTGATGCCCGACTCGTCGCGAAAGGTAAGTCGATGGTATCCGAGGAGATGGGACTCAACAGAGTGCTTGAGGAAGCCGGTATTGAAGTCGCCGAAACTGATCTTGGTGAATATATTATCCAGCTTGCCGGTGAGTCACCCAGTCACATCATTGCCCCGGCGATCCATAAGACCCGAGAGCAGATCACGGAACTGTTTTACGAAAATCACAAGGGTCATGGATTTTCTGAACGGGTCACTCGCCGGGAAGACATCGTAAATGAAGCACGCAGTGTACTGCGTAATGTATTTGCCCGCGCCGATGTCGGTATAACCGGTGCTAATTTTCTGGTCGCTGAGACCGGTGCAAACGTCATTGTCACGAACGAAGGAAATGGGGATCTCGCCAGCACCTTGCCTCGCGTTCAGATCATCACAGCAGGCATCGAGAAGGTCATCCCTTCGCTGGATGATCTTTCGACATTCCTCCGTATCCTGAGTCGCAGTGCCACTGGCCAGGAGATGTCTGCGTACACGACTTTGTATGCAGGACCCCGTCGCCAGGGGGAGGTCGAAGGCCCAACGGAATACCATGTTGTGCTGTTGGACAATGGTCGATCCGCTATGCTGGGCGGCAGTTATCGTTCAATGTTGCGTTGTATACGTTGCGGCGCTTGTTTGAATCACTGTCCGGTGTATTCAGCAGTGGGGGGTCATGCTTACGGCTGGGTCTATTCAGGCCCCATGGGGTCAGTGCTGACGCCACTCATGCAGGGGTTTGAGCGGTCGTTCGATCTGCCCAACGCCTGTACCTTGAATGGTCGCTGCAATGATGTGTGTCCGGTACGAATTCCATTGTCGGACATGCTCCGAAGACACAGATTTGAGCAGTACCGTCGAAATCTCAACCCGTGGCTGGGCAGACGTCTGCTGTCGCTGTGGGCCTGGTTTGCACGTCGACCGAGGCTCTACCAGGGTGTCGTCGCACTACCTGTCTGGGCGATGAATCGTTTTGGCAGAGGACGGGGTGTCTTACGTAGATTGCCGGGGGCGGGTGGATGGACAGGAGGTCGCGATTTGGCAGTGCCGGAAAAGCGTACTTTTCAGGTTCAATGGCAAGCTAAAAGAGACAGTGACGCGTGACTGGCTCAAGGAATAACATTCTTCAGGCTGTGCGGTCCTCTCTGGCTACCAGAGAACAGCATTCTCCTGGTCGCGTCGAATTGGTAGAAAAGTGGATCTCGGCGTCCGAGGCCCACATTCAGCCCCACGTAGAAGATCCACTGATACAGCGATTTTGTGACAAGCATGCTGCGGTCCACGGTACCTACGAACGTGTAGCGGGCCTGGCCGAAGTGCCGGCTGCGGTACTGCGTCACCTGACGGCCATAGAAAATCCTAAACAACTCCTGGTCGGGCAGGGTGAACTGCTGGATTTGGTATTGTGGCCCGATGATATTTCCATAGAGAAACGCCCTGCAACAGTCGAAGATTCGGTGGCGATAAGCGAAGCTTACGCCGGAATTGCCGAGACAGGCACTCTGGTGCTCCTCAGCGGAGAGCAGCGTTGGACTTCTCATAATTTCTTGCCTGATGACCATATCATTGTTTTGAACTCGACCCTGATTGTCAGGCACCAGGAAGATATTTGGGCGAGACTGCGTGGGTTGCCAGACGGATTGCCCCGCGTAGTGAACCTGATCACCGGGCCGTCAAAGACAGCAGATGTCGAACAGACGGTACAGTACGGTGCTCACGGGCCCCGCAGGCTTCATCTTATCGTGGTCGAGGGTTAATCTGCGCGGCCAGCGTGGTAGTGGACCACGATATAATCTCCATCAACTTATCGGAGATTCCGAATCTTCTCGATATGCGGAGTGTGGTTGAGTGATTAACCAACGGGTCGACCAATGAATAGCGAGCGACAGAATTCCTATGAGCGAGCCGAGTTGCTGGCTTGCGGCCGCGGCCAGATGTTCGGTGATGGCAATGCGCAGTTGCCTTTGCCGCCGATGTTGATGTTTGATCGCATCACACATATCTCTGACAAGGGAGGTGCTTATGGCAGGGGTGAGGTGATCGCGGAACTAGACATTGAACCGCAACAGTGGTTCTTCACGTGTCACTTTAAAGGTGACCCTGTGATGCCAGGTTGTCTGGGTGTCGATGCCCTCTGGCAGCTGATGGGCTTTTTCCTCGGCTGGAAGGGGGGTCTGGGACACGGGCGCGCACTGGGGTCAGGAGAAATTCGCTTTACCGGGCAGGTGACACCGGACTGCAAATTAGTACGTTTCCAGCTGTCACTGAAAAGGGTTGTGATGAGAAAGCTTGTCATGGGTATTGCAGATGGCCAGGTCGAGGCCGACGGAAAGGTAATCTATACCGGGAAAGATCTCCGTGTTGGTTTGTTCGCCGGCCCCGAAGTCGGAGGTGAGATATGAGACGGGTGGTTGTGACGGGCATAGGTATCGTTTCGAGTATTGGAACCAGTCGCCAGGCAGTGGCAGCTGCTCTTCGACACGGCAGTTCCGGAATTGTCTACAGTGAGAAATATGAGGAGTTGGGTTTCCGGTCGAGGGTCTGCGGCAGTATTGATATTGACCTGACAGCAGAAATAGACCGAAAGGTCAAGAGATTTATGGGTGATGCCGCGGCCTACAATTATCTGGCCATGCGTGAAGCCCTGGAAGATTCGGGTCTGGACGAGGAGATGGTTTCGAATCCACGAACAGGATTGGTCGTGGGTTCTGGCGGCGGGTCACCTGAGAATGTTGTCGATGCCGTGGACTCGCTTCGGGCGAAGGGCGTAAAGCGTGTGGGTCCCTATATGGTGACGCGAACCATGGCCAGCAGTACCGCAGCGTGTTTAGGAACGGCGTTCAAGATCAAAGGTGTGTCTTACTCGATCAGTTCAGCCTGTGCAACCAGCGCCCACTGTATTGGGAATGCGGCGGAATTGATCCAACTCGACAAGCAGGACATAGTATTTGCCGGTGGTGGTGAGGAACTTCATTGGTCAACTACGGTACTTTTTGATGCCATGGGTGCCCTCTCATCAAAGTACAACGACCGCCCACAGAGTGCCTCGCGAACCTATGATGCCGACAGGGACGGCTTCGTGATTTCCGGTGGTGGCGGTGTACTGGTCATGGAAGAACTCGAACATGCAGTAAAGCGCGGGGCAAAGATCTATGCCGAGTTGGTGGGATATGGTGCAACTTCTGATGGTTTCGATATGGTACAACCCTCGGGAGAAGGTGCGATTCGTTGTATGCGTCAGGCACTAGAGGGTTTTGAAGACCCTGTTGATTATGTGAATACCCACGGAACCAGTACACCGGTTGGCGATATTCGGGAACTCAATGCTATTGCAGAAGTGTTCGGCGACCAGATTCCTCCAATCAGTGCGACAAAGTCTCTCACAGGGCATGCGCTTGGCGCAGCGGGTGTTAACGAAGCGGTTTATTCGCTGCTGATGCTCGACGGTGACTTTATAGCAGCGTCTGCCAATATTTCCACGCTCGATCCAGAGGCCGAGGGGTTTCCAATTGTGCTGACCTGCCAGGACAATGCAGGCTTGAGTGTGGTGATGTCAAACAGTTTCGGATTTGGTGGCACCAACTCGACGTTGGTATTCCGGGCAATGAACCGGGATAGCATGTAAGTATCCGAATCGGAGGAGCCGTACACGCTAGGTTCAGTTGTTTGCAAACCGGTTTTGAATGTAGTTTTCCACTCGCGCCAGGAATTGAGCGGCGATGTCGTCGCCACGGAGGGTGACTGTTTTCTCCCCGTCTTCGTAAACCGGCGCGACCGGATGTTCCCCACCCCCTGGAAGACTGATTCCGATATCGGCATGACGGCTTTCGCCAGGACCATTGACCACACAGCCCATGACGGCCACAGAGAGCGACTCTACACCGGGATACTGTAGGCGCCACAGGGGCATCTGCTGTTTTAGGTGAGATTGCACCTGATCTGCCAGGTGCTGAAAGAAGTCGCTGCCTGTCCTGCCGCATCCTGGACATGCCGTGACCTGCGGGGTAAAGGAACGAAAACCCATACTCTGTAGCAGATCTTGTGCGACGTGCACTTCGCGTGTGCGATCACCGCCCGGTTCTGGTGTCAGTGATATCCGGATGGTGTCACCGATACCTTCTTGGAGCAGGATGGACAGTGCAGCTGAAGAGGAGATGATGCCTTTATCGCCCATACCTGCTTCAGTCAGCCCTAAATGCAACGGCATGTCGCTTCGCTTGGAGAGGTCTCGGTACACTGAAATGAGATCCTGCACCCGACTGACTTTGCATGAGAGGATGATGGCATCGTGCGTCAGTCCCTCGTGGACGGCGAACTCAGCGCTTTGTACGGCAGATTCCACCAGTGCATCTCGAGTGACTTCCGCGAGCGATTTCGGGGTTGGCTGGGCAGCATTTTCGTCTAGCTGCTGTGCAAGAAGATTCTGGTCCAGTGATCCCCAATTAACGCCGATCCGGATCGGTTTTTCGTAGCGGCAGGCAATTTCGATCATTTGTCTGAACTGGCTGTCGTGACGATCACCCCGGCCCACGTTGCCGGGATTGATGCGGTACTTGGCAAGAATTTCTGCACACGGCGGGAATTTGGCCAGAAGCTTGTGACCGTTGTAGTGGAAGTCGCCCACCAGCGGTACTGTACAGCCCGCCGCATCAAGCCGTTTACGAACATCTTCAACAGCTGCTGCAGCCTGTTCGGTGTTGACCGTTATTCTGACGAGCTCCGATCCTGCTTCGGCCAGTTCAATGACCTGCTCAGCGGTCGCCGCACTGTCGGTGGTGTCGGTATTGGTCATCGACTGTACGACAATGGGTGCGTCCCCCCCGATGGGGATACCATCTACACGAACCTGCCGGGTAGTTCGGCGTACAATGCGATTGGCTTCCAGCACTTTTTCGCCTTAAGTTGGAGGACAAAATAATATTGTACCGCGCTGCCTGGCGGAATAGTGTTACAACGTCCGACCATTCAACCTGTTTATCGAAGGGGTTAAACAGCAGGAATTTGCTTCTCCCACGTAGAATCAGTCAGGTATCATCTACCCTATCAGGGGTGTAAACCTGATCGATGAAGTTTCTGGTAGCAAGGAGATTGCCGATGGAAAAAGAGAGAATCAAAGAATACGCAGGCAAGGTAATGAGCGACTTGTCCGGCGGTATGGCAGCCGGCTTGGCGTATGTAGGCGCTCAGACAGGTCTGTTTCAGACACTTTCCGGGCAAGGACCAATGACGATGGAGCACGTAGTTGAAAAAAGCGGTTTGCAGCCGCGCTATGTTGAAGAGTGGCTGAAAGGGATGGTATGTGCGGAATATCTCCAATACGACGTGGATAATGAAACGTTTGAACTGCCTGATGAGCTCGGTTTTCTTCTGGCCTCTGAAGGAACCGATCACTATATGGGGGGATTACTCCACTCATTGCCAATGATGTTGAGCGTGGCGCCCAGAGTGTCGGATGCTTTTATTAATGGCGGCGGTGTTCCGTTCGAAGATTATGGGCAGGACGGGATACTGGCTATAGACCTGATGAACCGGGGGCTTTACGAGCAGCGTTTTGTCAGCTACTGGCTGAAATCGATGCCGACGGTGTACGAAAAGCTAACCGCCGGAGGGCGGGTGCTTGACTTTGGCTGTGGTACCGGACACGCAGTACTCACGATGGCCGGCGCATTTTCTGAATCGCAGTTCATCGGCCTGGACATCGACCAAGCGTCCATCGAGCAGGCCTGCAAATATGCTCAGGGTGCAGGGCTTACCGGTAATCTTAATTTTGTTCAGGGTACGTTTGCAGATCTCGAGCCCGGTCAGCAATTTGATTTGATCACCACTTGTGACTGTATTCATGATCTGACAGAGCCTGTGGGGGTGTTGAAGAAGCTATGCGAATTGCTCAGTTCTGACGGGACACTGTTCATCATTGAACCGAAGGTCGCGGACAACCTCGAAGAGAACATTAACCCTATTGGTGCGTTGTACTACGGCATGAGTGTGTTCCACTGTATGACGCAGTCGCTGGCTGCTGGTGGCCCTGGCCTTGGAACGTGTCTTGGCCCGTCGGGAATGGAGTCGCTGGTGAAACAGGCTGGCTTTAACAGTTTTGAAGTGCTTGAACTGAAGAGTCAGATGACGTTGTTCTACGCGGTTCGTCACTGATAAAGACTCCAGGTTATTATCTGGAGCGGGTTGTTCGGGGGCTTTGTCTGGACGCTTAGTTCTTGAATCAGTCTACAAGGTAAGTTGCCTGACATAGGTTCTGAAGTGGTATGGCCTCAGATTTAAACTGTAGTGTTACACAACAAAAACGAAAGGACCCGCGATGAACGGTGCTGAAAGTCTGGTTCGAACACTGTTGGCCGGTGACGTGGACGTGTGTTTTACCAATCCAGGTACGTCAGAGATGCACTTCTGCGCTGCTTTGGACAAGATTAACGGGATGCGCTGCATTTTGTGTTTGTTCGAAGGTGTTGTGACCGGTGCGGCGGATGGTTATGGCCGAATGTCTGATAAACCCGCAGGGACGTTGCTGCACCTGGGCCCCGGGCTCGGCAACGGTCTGTCGAACCTCCACAACGCCAAAAAAGCCAGAACGCCGATTGTCAATATTGTCGGCGAACACGCGACTTACCACATAGCCTACGACGCACCGCTGACAGCCGATGTCGAAGGCATCGCACGCCCTGTCTCTGACTGGGTTAGAACCTCTGTCGATTCAAAGTCCGTTGCTTCTGATGCTGCGGAGGCAATTGCTGCTGCCCGGACATTCCCTGGAGCTATATCAACTTTGATTCTACCGGCCGACACTGCCTGGACCGACGGGGCCGGTGTAGCCGAAGTTCCTGTCCAAGCGGGTCCGGGGGCAGTCGGTGAGGCTGCTGTAGAAAACTGTGCTGCGGCCCTGTGTACTGGTGAACCCGCCATGTTGCTGCTGGGTGGGAGAGCACTGCGCGCACCAACACTCGAGATTGCGGGTCGGATTGCCGCGCACAGTAACGCAGCAATACGGTCTGAATTGATGTCAGCCAGAACCGAGCGGGGGGCGGGCCGTGTCACCGTTGAACGTATTCCCTATGTGGTCGACCAGGCGGTAAAGGTTCTGGAGGGTATCCGTCATCTGATTCTGGTCGGTGCCAAGGCGCCGGTCGCATTTTTTGCTTATCCAAACAAGCCCAGTCTGCTCATCCCACAGAACTGTGAAATCCATGTTCTGGCAACGGCCGAAGAGGATATTGCGGACGGTCTCGAGCGCCTGTGTGATTCGATCGGGGCACAGTCGACGTCGCCTAATCTAGAATTAGCAAAGCGTCCTGATCTGTCTTCCGGTGAACTGACGCTCGAGGCGCTCTGGGCGGCGGTTGGCCATTTGCTTCCCGAAGATGCAATCGTCTCCGATGAGTCGATCACATCGGGGCGTGGGCTTCATTCATTTACTCGAGGCTGTCCGCCACACGACTGGTTGGCCGGTACAGGTGGAGCGATCGGACGCGCCTTGCCGGAAGCGACCGGTGCAGCTGTGGCCTGTCCTGATCGGCCAGTGCTGTGTCTTTCCGGTGATGGCAGCGCGATGTACACGGTACAGGCGTTGTGGACGCAGGCGCGAGAAAATCTTAACGTCACAACGGTCATATTCAACAATCGATCGTATGCTGTTCTGCACGGTGAACTCAGAAATGTAGGTGCTGTGCCTGGACCGACCGCGCATGATATCTTCGATCTCGATAGACCAGATCTGGACTGGGTCGCTATGGCGGGCGGTATGGGCGTTGAAGCAGTGAGGGTAGATACGGCCGAGCAGTTCAACACAGCATTGGCCGCGGGCCTTCACAGCAGCGGGCCGATGCTGATCGAGGCCATGGTCTGAAGGAGAGTGAAATTTAATTTTCGGTCAGCGATGTATGCGCCGTATCGATCGTGGCCAGGATGTTTCCTTGTTCGACGAGCTGGTCCAGGTCCGTGTCCACGGTGCGCACCTGACCGGTCACGGGCGCTGTCAGGCTGTGCTCCATTTTCATGGCTTCCAGAACGACTACAGGATCCCCCTTGGTCACCTGATCTCCCGGTTTTACCAGGATCTGGATGACTCGGCCGGTCATTGTTGCCTGAACAGTTCCGGAATTCTGGTCAATCTGACTTGATTGGGCACTCCGAGAATCAGACACAGTGAAGAACAGGCCGTTGACACCGACGAAAAGATTCTCGCCGGACATCAACAAGGTGCCCCGCAACATCTGCCCATCGTGCACGATAAACAGGTCCTCATCTGGCGTCATCGACTCGAACACTCGACAGCAACGGCCGTCAATCTGGGTTTCAAGTGTATTGCCGCTGGCCTTTGCAATCACTTCGCAGGCAACGCCGTCCATCTCAAAGTTGAATCGCAGCTCTGGCGGCAAATTCAGCCGCCAGCCATTGGCACTGGACCAGGGGGAATCGGCGCCGCCACGCCGGTGGTGTCTTCGGCAGTATGGATCATGTCGCCACAGATAAAATGCAGCGAGCGCGGTTGCCGCACCAGTATCGGTGGGGTTGGCATGCACGAGTTCGTTGACATTACGTTCAATAAATCCGGTATCGGTGTCCGCGCACTGAACCGCCGTGCGGCTGGAAAGCTCACGCAGTAAAGGCAGATTGGTCCCCAGGCCTGCAACACTGCTGTGTCTCAGCGCGCGCGTCAGCCTTTGCCAACTTTGCCGGGGTTCACAGTCGTGAACAATGATTTTGGCGATCAAGGGATCGTAATGAATACCGATGGTATCGCCCGTTTTGACACCAATATCGACCCGTACATGCTTGTTGTTTGGCGGAAAGCGCAGCCACAACAAATCACCAACACTGGGCAGAAACTCGTTCTGGGTATCTTCGGCATACAGTCTTGCCTCCACTGAATGCCCCGAGCACTGAATCTGATTTTGTTTGCAGGGCAGAGGGTCACCTGCAGCGACCTTGAATTGCCATTCGACGAGATCGATTCCGGTGATCATCTCGGTTACCGGATGTTCGACCTGGAGACGGGTGTTCATTTCCATGAAGAAAAATTCATCACCACTGACCAGAAATTCCACAGTACCTGCACTGCAGTAACTGATCGTTTTTGCAATAGCCACAGCAGCCTCGGTTAATTGCGCGCGAAGTCGTGGTCGCAGGTTCTGGGCTGGGGCCTCTTCAATGACTTTCTGGTGCCGCCGTTGAAGAGAGCAGTCGCGCTCGAACATATGAACAATGTTGCCATGCCGATCACCGAATATTTGGACTTCGATATGGCGTGGCTGATCTAGATATCGTTCAAGCAGGAGACGGTTGTCGCCGAAAGCTGCTTTTGCTTCCCGCTGACTGGTCGGGACAAGCTCTTGGAGTTCGGTAGGTGTGCGTGCAATATGCATACCTTTGCCCCCGCCACCGGATACTGGTTTGATGATCAGCGGAAAACCCAGTGTGGTCCCAGTTGAGACAAGACCCGTGACCGACTGATCTTCACTGAGGAAGCCACTGAGTACCGGTACACCAGCCTGCTCAGCGACCTGTTTGGCTTGGGCCTTGTCGCCCATGGTTTCAATGGTGTGAACCTGGGGGCCGACGAAGGTCACGCCGGCAGTTTTACAGGCGCGGGCGAAGGCGGCATTTTCTGAAAGAAATCCATAGCCAGGATGAATCGCATCGCTGGCCGAGGACCTGGCCGCATCGAGTATACGGTCAGGGTTCAGGTAGCTCTCCGCAGCCGCTGCCGGGCCGATGCTGATCGCCTCGTCAGCCATCTCCACGTGTTGGGCACAAATGTCAGCCTCGGAATAGACGGCGACCGTCCGAAGTCCGACGCGTTTCGCAGTTCGGATGATTCGGCAGGCGATTTCGCCCCGATTGGCGACCAGAACAGTGCGTAGCATCAGGGTTTGGTGTGCCAGGGTGGGGAAGTTTTCTCAAGGAATGCGCTGATCCCGCTTCTGGCTTCTTCGGTAGTCCGAATATCTGCAATCAGCCTAGCGGTCCAGATTGCAGGGTCTTCTGCATCGGTTTTGTCACGCAGGCGTGACAGCAGTGCTTTGGCTGCAATCTGAGACCCAGGCCCACCGGCCAGAAGTTGCCTAACAACGGCGTTAGTCGACTCAGCGAGATTTGAATCTGGAACAACATCGTGGATCAGACCGATTCGGGCCGCTGTTGCTGCGTCAAATCGCTCACCCGTCAAGAAATATCGGCGCGCTGCGCGCTGGCCAATGGCGTTGACGACGAAAGGGCTGATAACAGCGGGTATCAGCCCTAACCGGACTTCCGACAGGGAGAATATGGCTCGGTCTGAAGCCAGTGCGATATCACAGGATGCAACAAGTCCGACGCCTCCGCCGAATGCAGCACCGTTAACCGCGGCGACTGTCGGTGCCGGAAAGCTGTCCAGGGTATGCAGCATGGCTGCCAGTCTGTCAGCATCTGCACGATTTTCTTCAGGGCTGTAATCCGCGGCGCGATGCATCCAGTTTAGATCGGCCCCCGCGGAAAAACTCTTTCCTTTTCCCCTCAGTACGAGCACTCTTATCTCAGCCTCGCCAGCCGCCTGTTCCAATGTGCTTGTTAACTCCATGATCAACTCATCGTCGAAAGCATTGTGTACTGCCGGACGGTTTAAAGTCAGGTGAACAACACCACTATCGTCAATTTTCGAGGTCAAGGTCTTCATGGCACTCACATACGGAAGACGCCGTAGCGGGTCTGTTCGATAGGTGCATTGAACGCAGCGGAAATCCCCAGCGCGACGACCTGACGGGTATCAACCGGGTCTATCACACCATCGTCCCACAGCCTGGCACTGGCATAAAAGGGATGTCCTTGTGTTTCGTACTGGTCGCGTATATTGTTTTTGAAGGTCGTTTCTTCATCATCAGTCCAGGACTTACCCTGATGCTGGGCATTGTCCCGGCGCACTTCCGTCAGCACGGATGCGGCTTGTTCACCGCCCATTACTGAAATCCTGCCGTTAGGCCACATCCACAGAAATCTTGGGTCGTAGGCACGACCACACATTCCATAATTACCTGCACCAAAGCTGCCGCCGATGATCACCGTAAATCGGGGTACGCGGCTACACGCAACTGCTGTAACCATCTTCGCACCATCCCGGGCAATTCCCTGGTTTTCGTAACGTCTACCTACCATGAAACCGGTAATATTCTGAAGAAACAACAACGGGATATTTCTCTGGCTGCACAACTCAATAAAATGTGTGCCTTTGAGAGCAGATTCTGAAAAAAGAACACCGTTATTCGCGACAATCCCAACGGGGTATCCGTGAATGTGGGCAAATGCGCAGACCAGCGTGGTTCCGTACCGGGCCTTGAATTCCGTAAATTCACTGGCGTCAACGATTCGACAGATAACCTCGCGAACATCGTAGGCTTTTCTGGCATCAGATGGAATCACGCCATAGAGTTCTTGCGGGTCGTAGACGGGTTCCCTGGGTTCAATACGCTCAACTGGTGTATTTGAAGGTGAGTTCAAGTTCGCAACCAGAGTACGAGTGAGTTCAAGTGCATGGTGATCGTTGTCAGCCAGATAGTCGGCGACACCGGATATACGGGTGTGTACGTCGGCACCACCAAGGTCTTCGGCAGTGACTTCCTCGCCGATTGCGGCTTTTACAAGCGGTGGCCCGCCGAGGAAAATGGTACCCTGATCACGTACGATGATCGTCTGGTCCGACATGGCAGGGACATAGGCGCCGCCAGCAGTGCATGACCCCATCACAACAGCGATCTGCGGAATACCGGCCGCAGACATATTTGCCTGATTGAAAAATATTCGACCGAAATGTTCCCGATCCGGAAACACTTCGTCCTGTTTGGGCAAAAAAGCTCCGCCCGAATCAACCAGGTAGATACAAGGCAGCCTGTTCTCTAACGCAATGGCCTGGGCGCGCAGGTGTTTTTTGACGGTAAGTGGGAAATACGTGCCACCCTTGACGGTTGCGTCATTGGCAACAACAACGCATTCCCGGCCACTGATCCTGCCAATTCCGGTGATGATGCCGGCGGCCGGTACTTTGCCACCGTACATGTCCCACGCGGCAAGCTGGGAAAGTTCAAGAAACGGTGTTGCCGGATCAACAAGTCTGCTGACCCGTTCGCGTACCGGCAATTTGCCTCGATCAAGATGTTTTTGCCGGGCGATCTGTGAGCCACCGATCGCGGCGATGGACACAGCCTGGCGAAGATCTTCAACCTTATCCCGCATGGCGCTGCGGTTGTGCTGAAAATCACTGCCATTGATCTCGACTGCACTGTTAAAGATGGCCATGGCTGCGTGTACTGGCTGACTGTCGATCAGTTCAGTCGCTCAAAGGCCATGGCAGTTGCTTCACCTCCACCGATGCACAGCGCTGCAATGCCTTTGTGCATGTCGTATCTCTGAAGCGCCGAGAGTAGGGTCACGATTATTCTTGCGCCTGATGCACCGATAGGGTGACCCAGAGCGCAGGCGCCACCGTGCCGGTTGACTCGTTGGTGATCCAGTTCAAGATCACGCATCGCCGCCATTGTGACCACTGCAAACGCCTCATTGATCTCATAGAGATCAACGTCTGCTGCTTTCCAGTTGAGCTTTTCAAGCAGTTTTCTGATCGCAAACACGGGAGCAGTTGTAAAAAGGCTGGGTTCTTGAGCGTGACTGGCATGCCCGACAATCTTGGCCAGTGGGACGTGACCACCTTTTTCGGCGGCGGATAGACGCATCAGAACCAGCGCGGCGGCACCGTCTGAAATTGAGCTTGAATTTGCGGGAGTCACAGTACCCCCTTTGCGAAATGCCGGTTTGAGGTGCGGTATTTTTTCGACGTTTCCTTTAAGCGGTTGCTCGTCAGTATCGATCAGGTGGTCGCCTGCGCGATCAGAAACGGTAACGGGAACAACTTCATTCTGGAAAGCGCCACTTTCGATGGCTTCTTTCGCCCGGGTCAGGGATTCGATCGCGAAATCGTCCTGATCTTCTCTCGAAAACGCATATCGATCAGCACAGTCTTCGGCAAACGTACCCATCAGTCGACCGGGTTCATAGGCGTCCTCGAGACCGTCCAGAAACATGTGATCAACCACATCTCCGTGACCCAACCGGTATCCGGCTCTGGCTTTTGGTAGGAGAAATGGCGCATTGCTCATGCTTTCCTGACCACCGCCGATAACTGTATCCGCACTCCCCGATGCGATCAGGTCGTTTGCAAGCATCACTGCCTTCATACCGGAACCACACATTTTGTTGACCGTGGTACAGCCGACGTCCAGCGGCAGGCCAGCACCTAGAGCAGCCTGCCGTGCCGGTGCCTGGCCCTGGCCTGCGGGCAATACACACCCCATCAGCACTTCGTCGACGGTTGCGGGACCGATACGGGATCGTTCTACAGCGGCGTCTATGGCTATGGCGCCAAGTTCCGGAGCCGTAACCGGGGCCAGTTCACCCTGAAACCCTCCGAGCGGAGTCCGTGCTGCGCCAGTAATTACGATCGGGTCTTCACTCATAAGCTCTCCGTTTTATGTCATTGTGTGTCGTCAAAAAGTTCTCTACCGATCAGCAGACGTCGGATTTCGCTGGTGCCGGCACCGATTTCGTAAAGTTTTGCGTCTCGGAGCAGTCGGCCTGTGGGATAGTCGTTGATGTAACCGTTGCCACCGAGTGCCTGGATGGATTCCAGCGCCATCCAAGTGGCTTTTTCTGCAGCATAGAGAATGGCGCCAGCTGCATCCTTTCTTGTCGTTTCTCCTCTGTCGCACGCTGCAGCGACTGTATAAACATAAGCTCGTGAGGCATTCAGGGTCGTATACATGTCTGCCAGCTTGCCTTGCATCAGCTGAAACTGGCCGATGGGTTGACCAAACTGTGTCCGTTCGTGCACGTAGGGGAGTACCACGTCCATACAGGCCTGCATGATTCCTAGGGGACCGCCCGAAAGCACAACGCGCTCGTAGTCAAGGCCGCTCATCAGCACCTGAACGCCGGCATTCAGTTCACCCAGCAGGTTTTCTTCCGGCACTGCACAGTCTTTAAATGTCAGCTCACTGGTGTTGGAACCGCGCATGCCGAGTTTGTCGAGTTTTTTCCCGGTGGAAAATCCGGTGAACGTTTTTTCTATCAGAAATGCGCTGATTCCTCTAGAGCCGGCTTTGGGCTCTGTTTTGGCATAGATGACTAGCACATCGGCATCGGGCCCGTTGGTAATCCACATTTTGTTGCCGTTGAGCAGATAACCGTCGTCAACTCGGTCAGCGTGAAGCTGCATGCTGACAACGTCTGAACCACTGCCGGATTCACTCATAGCCAATGCACCGATGTGCTCGCCACTGATCAGCTTTGGGAGGTATGTTTGTTTCTGCTTGTCAGTCCCGTTACGGCGGATCTGGTTAACACAAAGATTCGAGTGAGCTCCATAGGACAAAGCGACAGCCGCTGACGCACGGCTGATTTCCTCCATGGCCACGGTGTGCTGCAGGTAGCCCATCCCGGCACCGCCAAAGGCTTCCTCTACAGTGATGCCGAGCAGACCCAAGGCGCCCATTTTTTCCCATAATTCCCGGGGGAAGTGGTTATTGCTGTCAATTTCCGATGCCTGGGGCGCGATCTCGGCACGGGCAAATTCACGGATTGAATCACGCAGCATATCGGTCGTTTCCCCGAGAGCAAAATTGAGTACAGATGCGGATTCCATGGGTTGTTTCCAGTGGCCAAAACCGGTGTTGTACGGCGCTGTTGTCGTACAAGGCGGATTGTAGATTGACGTTTACGTAAACGTCAATCATTTTGAGCTGCCCCGCCTCGATCGGCCGTTGCTTGTCAGGTGGTTACAGAAGGTGTGAAACTGCGGGTTTGTACGATCAAACCTACTGCACAGCGGCAGGTGACAGGTTCTGTGCTGACTCCATGTGATGGCTAAAACCGAATTTATACTGAATGCAGCCGCGGAGAAGCTCGCTTATGTGTTTGAGCCCGGGCGGGCACCCTGTGTCGTATTCCTGAGCGGTTACCGCTCAGATATGTCCGGCACCAAAGCACAGTATCTTGCTGATCTTTGCCGGGCGCAGGGATATGCGATGCTGCGATTTGATTATTCTGGGCACGGGCTCTCCAGTGGCCAATTTGAAAACGGCAGTATCAGCGCATGGACCCACGACACCCTGACAGTGATCAAGGCCGCCGTCGATGGGCCACTGATCCTGATCGGTTCCAGCATGGGTGGCTGGATCATGCTGCATGTCGCCCTCGCGCTGGGGCCGCAGGTCAGTGGCATGATCGGCATTGCCGCCGCCCCTGATTTCACCCGCGACCTGATGTGGCGGGACTTTACTGCCGAGCAGCGAGATACACTGAACCGTGACGGTGTCGTCCTGCTTGATTCAGAGTATGACCCTGACGGCTATCCGGTAACCAAAGCGTTTATCGAAGACGGAGAAAGAAACTTGGTGCTGGAAAATTCCATAGACATCAACTGTCCCGTGCGTCTGATCCAGGGGATGCTGGACACGGAGGTACCCTGGGAAACTGCTATTCGATTGAGTCAAGCACTGATTACGTCCAATGTTCGTGTATGCCTGGTGAAGAACGGTGATCATCGTCTATCAGACGATGTCCAGCTTCAGCTGCTGGGCAGCACGCTAGAAGATGTACTCGAGAACCTGAATCAGTGTGCAGACCTGGGAATACGCCAGTGACGTGTTACGATCTCCCACGATGCCGTACAGAGTCGGTGGAGTTAAGGATATGCAGGAACTGATCGACAAGGTTATCAACGAAGGTGTTCACGTGGGTGGCGGGATTGTCAAGCTGGATAGTTTTCTAAACCACCAGGTCGAGCCTGGACTCACTTTGCGTATGGCAGTAGAACTCTGCTCACGGTTCCAGTCGTGTGGCGTGGGTCTGGTGACTAAAGTCGTCACGGCGGAAGTCAGTGGTATTCCTGTCGCGCTGGGTGTGGCATCAACATTTGGTGCGGATTTGATTTATGCCCGGAAAAGTCGTTCTGCTCTGATGACAGGCACTTATTATGTCGCCGAGGCAATCAGCCGAACCCAAGGCACCCACACAGACCTCATGGTAGATCGCCGTTTTCTAGGGCCGGATGACTGTGTGCTGATTATTGATGATTTTCTGGCTACAGGATCGACGCTCAGTGCACTCGTTCGTCTCGTGTGTGAAAGCCAGGCCGATCTTGCCGGTATCGGTTGTGTGATCGAAAAACCCGCTGAAGGTGGCCGAGAAGTGTTGTCGGATGTCGATGCACCCATCCTGACGTTGGCGACCATCGAGTTTGTGGGTGACCACATGAAGGTGTACTGACAGGGCGGTTAAACGCGGGCTTGACCAGCATGCGCAGCGCTACAGAATCTCCATCAGCACGCCATCGGGTGATTTACGAGGTTGTGAAGACGATCCCAGCGGGTGTTGTTGCGACCTATGGTCAGGTTGCTGCCATCGTGGGGTGTAGCCCAAGACTTGTCGGCTATGCTCTGGCGTCGCTGCCGGCTGGGTTGGATGTGCCCTGGCAGCGGGTAATCAACAGCCAAGGAAAGATCAGTGTCCGCAGCGATGGTGCACCGGATCCGCGTCAGCGCCAGGCATTAATCCGTGAGGGTATTGTGTTTGACCGTAAAGGGACAGTGAATCTTAAGAGGTTTGGATGGAACGGTCCGGATTGGGACTGGCTCTACGAGAGGGGTCTGCAGCCACCCCCATGGCGTGACTCTGTGGCGCGGGGCTGATTCCACCAGAGGTTCAGCCAGATTACGCAGGCCAGAGTAGGGCGGCACCGCGGACACCGCCGCTGTCTCCATGGCTATTCGACACGATCGGTGTACGGAAGTCTTCGTTGAATACATAAGGTGCGGTGCGCTGGCGCCCCTCGATGTACAGGTGTTCGATATTGGAAAGGCCGCCCCCAAGAACGACCAGATCGGGGTCCAGAATATTGATCACCGTTGCCAGGGCCCGACCAAATCGATCTAAGAACACATCCAGTGCTTCCCTGGCTGTACGGTCGTGTACGGATCGTGCGGCTACCGTGGCGGCGTCCACGCCGGTGTCGCCGCCCTGTCTGACATACTCAGCCACCAGGCCCGGCCCAGAGAGAAACGTTTCCACACAGCCGTGATTGCCGCAATAACATTGCGGACCATCGACTTCAAGTACATTGTGGCCCCACTCACCGGCAATGTGATGCAGACCTTTGATCAGAGTTCTGTTGATGACAATACCCGCACCCACCCCGGTGCCTAGAATGATTCCGAAAACACTGCCAGCATTCTTGCCGGCACCATCGATGGCTTCAGCAAGGGCAAAACAGTTGGCATCATTTTCCAGGCGAACCGGCCTGTCGAGAAGGGTTTCCAGATCGCGAGCGACTGGTCGACCATTCATACAGACTGTATTGGAATTCTTCAGGCACCCGTTTAGTTGTGACACTGCGCCGGGTGTGCAGACACCAACTGTGCATTGACGCCCGGCCATATGCTCAAGTTCTGCAACCATCGATCCGATGGTGTTTAGGATGGCCTCGTAGCCTTCGGTCTGGGGGGTAGGGTAGCGACGACGGATGATTTCTTCACCGCCCGGGCCGAGTATGACACCCTCGGTCTTGGTTCCGCCCAGATCAATCCCTATACGCACACGTAGACTGACCCGATCAGCTGGGGTTATTTGCGGGGGTTACCTTACGCCGGAGAAACATCACTCAGCCAGCCCATCGGGAATTTGACCAAAAATTCCGCCAGGTGTTGTTCAGTCCGAATGTTCGCAGTGGATCTGCGCGTAAGCGGAATGATTGTGGATCGATTCGAAATTTTCGGCTTCAACTGTATAGCCGCTGATTCTTTTGTCCTGATTAAGCTGACCGGCGATATCGCGAACAAGGTCTTCAACGAACTTTGGATTGTCGTACGCTTTTTCGGTGACATATTTTTCGTCAGGTCGTTTGAGTAGACCATACAATTCACAACTCGCCTGTGCTTCAACGGTTTCGATCAACTCCTCGATCCAGATAAACGCACTAGAGCGGACGCTCACGGTGACGTGAGAACGCTGGTTGTGGGCTCCATAGTTAGAAATCTCCTTGGAGCAGGGGCACAGGCTGGTCACGGGTACGACAACACGAATTTCCGTGATGACCTTAGCCTGATTGATCTCACCGGTCAGTGTCACCTGGTAATCGAGCAAACTCTCAACCCGCGTTACCGGAGCTTTCTTTTGCAGAAAAAACGGAAAACTCATCTCGATATGCCCGGTGTGGGCATCCAAGTGCTCGGTCATCTCGTGCAGCATGGCCCGGAAAGACCGAACAGTGGTTTCCCGCTCATGCTCGTTTAGGATCTCGATGAAACGGGACATGTGCGTGCCCTTGAAATTATGGGGCAGCTCAACAAACATGTTGAAGTTGGCAACGGTGTGTTGTTCCCAGCCACTGCGATCTTTGACGATAATTGGATGACGGACATCTTTCACCCCGACTTTGTCAATGGTCAGATTCCGGTTATCCGGGCTCCCTTGAACATCCGCAATCGTTGAGTCGACGATGGGTTCGGGTAGGGGTTTGTTCATAAGAAAAGCACTTCGTGAGTTAGAGCGCACAACGTACGCGTAAGTCTAAGCAGATTCAAGAATAGGGGCAAGCTGGGATTGCACTGCTTGCTTGATTGCCCGGAGTATCCCGGCAGAATCAAGGCCACAGTCGGCGAGCATATCGTTTGGCGAACCGTGTTCGACATGGTGATCAGGCAGGCCCAGACTCAGCATCGGTATGGTGAATTGCTTGCTGCGTAAGATTTCCGCGACGCCTGAGCCCGCACCGCCAAGCACAGTATTCTCTTCAATGGTGATCAACATGTCGTGGCTCCTGGCTACGTCCAGAATAAGAGATTCATCTAACGGTTTCACAAAACGCATATTAACTACGGTTGCATCGAGAGAATCTGCCGCCTCCAGTGCGGGTAAGACCATAGTGCCGAAGGCAAGTATTGCGATTCTCTTTCCGGTCCTTATGGTTTGTGCACAGCCAAGCGGCAGTTGATTCATGATCTTGTTTTCGGGCTTGCCCGGACCAGCGCCGCGGGGATAGCGCACGGCTGCAGGACCCTGATGGCGGTAGGCGGTATACAGCATGTCTCGGCACTCAGCTTCGTCGGCCGGCGCCATTACAACCATATTGGGTAGACAGCGAAGAAAAGTGAGGTCGAAAGCGCCCTGATGGGTTGGCCCATCTGCACCGACAATGCCGGCACGGTCTATGGCCAACGTGACATCCAATCCCTGAACGCTGACATCATGTATCAACTGATCGTACGCTCGCTGTAAGAAGGTTGAATAGATGGCGACGACTGGTTTCAGACCTCCGCAGGCGGCACCTGCCGCAAATGTCATTGCGTGCTGTTCTGCAATGCCGACATCAAAGTAGCGTTCGGGAAATTTCTCAGAAAATCTCACTAGCCCCGAACCTTCACGCATGGCAGGTGTAATTCCGATGAGTTTTTCATCTTTTTCGGCCATGTCACACAGCCAATCACCAAAAACGTGACTGTAGGTTCGACTGCCGCTTTTCTTTTCGACTTTGCCCGTGGACGGATCGAACGGGCCGACACCATGAAAGACGCTGGGATCTCCTTCAGCCGGTTCGTAACCACGCCCTTTCTGGGTCACTACATGCAGAAAACGCGGGCCGCGCATGGACTTGAGGTTCTTCAGAGTGGAGATCAGGGTGTGTGTGTCGTGCCCGTTGATCGGGCCGATATAGTAGAACCCAAGTTCTTCGAAAAGCGTACTCGGCATGACCATGCCTTTCATGTGCTCTTCCCAGCGCTTTGCCAGTGCCTGTATGGGCGGTATGGTGCCCAGGACAGTTTTACTGCCTTCCCTGACCGTGGTATAGGCTTTCCCTGATAGGATTCTGGCAAGATAGTTGGATATGGCGCCCACGTTACGTGAGATCGACATTTCGTTGTCATTCAGGACGACAAGAATGTCATTGTCATTGGCACCGGCATTGTTCAGGGCTTCCATCGCAAGGCCGGCGGTCAGTCCACCGTCTCCAATGATGGCAACGACTTCTCGCTGCTGGTTTTCGAGCCTTGATGCCACAGCCATGCCAAGTGCAGCGCTGATCGACGTGCTGGAATGGCCAGCGCCAAAAACGTCATATTCGCTTTCAGTGCGGCTCAGAAATCCTGAAAGTCCAGAGCGCTGGCGGATTGTATGGAGCCGATCTTTCCGGCCCGTCAATATTTTGTGTGGATACGCCTGATGGCCGATATCCCAGACCAGGCGATCATGGGGTGTGTCAAACACATAATGCAGCGCCAGGGTGAGTTCAACTGCACCCAGACCGGGCGCCAGGTGCCCGCCGGTGGCCGAGATTGTGTTGATCAGGTAGTCGCGGATCTCCTGGGCCAGTTGGGGCAGCTGTGCTTGCTCGAGTTGCCGCAGATCAGATGGAGAATCTATGCGGCCCAGAAGGTTCTTTTGTGATGCTTTACTCATATGGGAAACCGAATTATCGCTGACATTGGGTCTGGGTTCGGGTTAGCGGTGTCAGTGCGTTCTGTAGATAGTAAATGCAGCGAGTTCCCTGAGCAAACCGGTGTTTATCGATAAGCAATCCAGTGACCTGATCGCACGTTCGTGCAGGTCCCGTGCAAACTCGCGCGCGTTCTGTTCCCCGAGTTCACTGAGGTACGTGGATTTATCAGAGTTGCGGTCGGAACCGCTGTCTTTGCCGAGAATGTCTGTACTGACGGTACCGTCGAGTACATCATCAATGATCTGGTAGGCCAGGCCAATTGCATCGGCAAATTTATCCAATTGATCTAATGTCATTTTATCGGCTGAACCGGTCAGCGCACCTAGAGCAACCGATGCCCGTATCAGACTGCCGGTTTTAAGCGCGTGCATTGTCGCCAATGATTCCATTCTGATGTCACCGCATGATTCTGCCAGATCCATTGCCTGGCCGCCGGCGAGGCCTCGTGCCCCCACTGCGCTGGCAAGTATCTGACACATCTCAAGGCGCCGCGCTGCGTCAACGGTTAGGGCGCTGTCGGATGTGAGCAGCTCAAAAGCCAATGTCTGTAAGGCATCACCTGCCAGAATTGCTGTTGCCTCATCAAAGGCTTTGTGGCACGTGGGTTGTCCGCGCCGTAGATCGTCATCGTCCATTGCAGGTAGATCATCGTGAATCAGTGAGAAAGCGTGCACCAGTTCGACCGCACACGCTGGAACATCCAGAGCGCTGTCCGCCGCACCGGTACATCTGCCAGCGGCATAAACCAATGCCGCCCGGAAACGTTTGCCTACAGCCAGCGTACTGTAGCGCATGGCACTGTGCAGCAGACCTGGCTGATTTGCTGTTGCGGGCAGTATTCGATCCAGATGATCAACGACACGTTCTCGCCATACCGTCCAGAGGGGATCAAGAAAGTCTTTGCCGGCCACTAGTCTTGTGGCTCGAAGGGTTCGGTTTGTAGCTCGCCGTTTTTCTCAATCAGCGTCTGTACCTTCTGTTCCGCAGCATCCAGGCTGGATCTGCAGATCTGAGCCAATGCCATACCTCGCTCAAAATCTTTCAGGGAAGCCTCCAGCGACTGATCACCTTCCTCCATCCTCACAACAATGGTTTCAAGTTCCTTTAGGGATTTCTCGAAATCCCCAATTCTCGACTTGGCTTGTCTGGCCATAGTAAGTTGCCTCGTTGACCTTGATTGAAGCCCCGATTTTGACTCAGGGTCACGTACAGACTATTTTATCGCAGGCTGAATTTCTTCAACAATTCGGTTATAGAGGCGCTAACATGGCATTCAAGGGGAGTCAAACAGAACAGCATCTCAAAGGTGCGTTCGCGGGAGACTCGCAGGCAAACCGGCGTTATCTGTATGTCGCAGCGAAGGCCGACGTCGAGGGGTATAACGATGTTGCGGCTGTGTTCAGGTCAACTGCGGAAGGGGAAACTGGCCACGCCCACGGTCATCTGGAGTATCTGGAGCAAACGGGTGACCCTGCTACGGGTACCCTATTGGTGCGACCAGCCAGAACCTGCAGGCAGCCATAGCGGGTGAAACCCATGAATATACAGACATGTATCCAGGGATGTCGAAAACCGCAAGAGAAGTAGGTTTTGATGAGATTGCAGACTGGTTTGAAACTTTGGCCAAAGCCGAACGGTCGCACGCCAACCGGTTCCAGAAGGCTCTCGATAATCTTGATGGCTGACTACAGATCGGTCAGAATTATTCGCATACAAGGCCGGTTGTAACTGGTCCTTTTTTCTAAATCCGGCACAAGAAGGGGCCAAACACCCGTACAGAATCAGGGTCTGCGGGAGTCGTGTATTATTCGCGCCGCCCCCACCAGCAACTTCAAATATAGACTCGATGACCGCCAGCTACGACGCAAGTGCAATTGAAGTTCTGACAGGTCTGCAACCGGTCAGAAAGCGACCGGGGATGTATACGGAGACCGAGCGACCAGATCATCTGGCGCAGGAAGTGATCGACAACAGTGTCGACGAGGCAATTGCTGGTTACGCTCGCCGTATTGAGGTTACGTTACACAAAGATCAGTCAATGACGGTAACAGACGACGGTCGCGGTATGCCCGTAGATAAGCACAAGGGCGAGAAAATCAGCGGTGTTGAGGTGATTCTCACCCGGCTTCACGCAGGGGGTAAGTTCTCCGACAAAAGCTACAGTTATGCCGGTGGTCTGCATGGTGTTGGCGTGTCCGTTGTGAATGCGCTGTCATCCAGACTGGAGGTCTGGGTCAAGCGCAGCGGTAAGGAATACCACATGGCGTTTCGTGATGGTGTGGCACTGGGTCGACTCAAGTCGACTGGCAAGGTCGGTGCCCGGAATACAGGTACGCGGCTTCGGTTCTGGCCAGACCCTGAATATTTTGACAGCCCTGGCTTCTCGGTCAGTCGACTTAAAAGGCTGTTGAGAGCAAAGGCAGTCCTGAGTCCTGGACTGCGTATAGAGTTCAGGGACGAGAGTAATTCAAAGAACAGCGAAAGCTGGGAATACGAGGATGGGCTGGAAGATTATCTGTTGAGTGAAATCGGGGATTTTGAGATTGTTCCGGCGGCCCCGTTTGTGGGACATGTCAAGACCGGAGAACAGGAAGTTGACTGGGTGGTGTCCTGGCTGGCTAATGGGGGCGACCCGGTCGCAGAAAGCTATGTCAATCTTATCCCGACGGCCCAGGGCGGCTCGCACGTGAGCGGATTTCGCGGTGGGTTGACCGATGCGGTCAGAGAATTCTGTGAATTCAGGGAACTGTTGCCACGAGGCATCAAACTGGCGCCGGAAGATGTCTGGAACAGCTGTTGTTTTGTGTTATCTGTGAGAATGAAGGATCCGCAGTTCAGCGGCCAGACCAAAGAACGGTTGTCCTCGCGCGATGCCGGAATCTTCGTCAGCGCCATGTCTCGCGATGCTTTCAGCTTGTGGCTGAACCAGCATACTACAGAGGCGGAGCAGATCGCGAGTCTGGCCATTGAAAACGCGCAGCATCGGCTCAAGGCCGGTCGTCAGGTAGCACGAAAGAAAGTCGCAACCGGACCGGCGCTGCCCGGAAAACTGGCAGACTGCGCCAGTCAGGACCTTGAACAGACCGAACTGTTTCTGGTGGAAGGAGATTCAGCTGGAGGATCGGCAAAGCAAGCCAGGGACAAGGATTTTCAGGCTATCATGCCGCTGCGCGGCAAGATATTGAACACCTGGGAGGTCGATTCGGCGGAGGTGCTGGGGTCGCAGGAGGTGCACGATATCGCGATTGCGCTGGGGGTTGATCCGGGTTCTTCAGACTTTTCAGGTCTGCGGTATGGCAAGGTCTGTATTCTTGCTGATGCCGATTCCGATGGTGCGCACATCGCAACATTGCTCTGCGCCCTATTTGTGCGTCACTTCAGGGCGTTGGTTGAAGCCGGTCGAGTCTGCGTCGCAATGCCGCCTCTGTTTCGAGTGGATGTCGGCAAGCACGTTTTCTACGCGTTGGATGAAAAAGAACGGCGCAATATTCTTAGTCACATTGAAAAAGAGAAGCTTCGCGGTACAGTGAATGTGCAACGATTTAAGGGATTAGGAGAGATGAATCCGGCACAACTGCGCGAAACGACAATGAATCCTGCAACACGCCGGCTTATTCAACTGAAATTTGATCGCCACACCAAGGCGGAAGAGACACTGGATCTACTGCTCGCGCGCAAGCGCTCAGGTGACCGCAAGATCTGGCTGGGTCAAAAGGGCGACCAGGCGGACATCGACTAGCTGACCAAGAAAATTGTACAGTCCCGGCTGCGCCGCTGTTCGGGTTTGGTCTGTGGCCCGCACCGGACTAGTCGTGATCACCAGTACGGCTGCGTCCTGGGATCCCGGATAGTGAGGGTGTGCCGCTCATAGATCACAAAACCGGTACGCTGATAAACCGCCAGCGCAGCGGGGTGATCCAGCGTACACGTGTTGACCCAGATCCTGTCTGGACTTTGTGATTGGGCTTCACCTACGGCCCAATACAGGAACCAGGGGCCGAGCTTGCAGCCGATATATTCCGGCAGTAGTCCGAAATACGCGATTTCGACCTCGCCGGGGACACGGCTGTCCAGTTCGACATATCCAGCTGGCGTGCCTTCGACGTAGAGCACGTGGATTGCAACCGCATCGTTTGAAATGATGGCATGGAGATCTGTGTCAGAGATCCCGCGCCGTTCATACCACAACCAGGGTTCGCCGATCTGGCAGTAGAGATAACGATAAAAAGAAACCGTCGGGTTTTTGGCGCGCAGCAGCGTGAGGTTTGAAATCTGCGACGGGATCGCCGGTGCGGGTTGAACCAGTGTGCTGAGATTCAGGTAAGTGACAGTTACCTTAAGTGTTTTGTCAGAGCGGCAAGGTGGCGCCGGTGGCAGCGCAGACGATCGAATCATGGCTTGTTTGCAGGTTGACCGGCATCATCTGAATCAAGAGAGAGGTGGCGCTCGGCCGGGTGTCGTTGACGGTCCACGAGCAGTAGAACACCCCCTGCCAACGACCAAATCATAGTGTGGGTGCGGTGCAGCACCGACAGTGCGACCCCCCGGGTACGCATCATCTGCTCGGCGTCGGCAACTCCGGGTAAAGCAGCAGCACCGAATTTTCCGATCAGCGCGCCGTAAGCAGCCTCGCCGATTCCCCAACCGGCCGGTGCAATCGGAATTGCCTGTGCCACAGCAGCGACCGGTACGATGACGAAATAGTCTGCCAGTGACAGACCAACACCCAGCGCGCGGTCCATTAGGAACACGCTCAGGCAGAATAAGCTGTAGGTCAGGGGGCTGACCAGGATCCACACACCAATACCGCTTAGGTGAGCACGGTACTGCAGCAGCGCGTGGTCGATGTCAGTCGCGACAGTTGCAATTCGTAAAGGCAGCCGCTGGACCAGGGCCTCAAAACGCAGCAGACGTCGCAGTCTTGGGCTCAGTAGCAGCGCCGCCACTGCAACTACACCCAGTGCACAGAGCCAGATGACTCCAGCAAAAAGTGGAAAACGATTGAACACCAACGGCACGGAGAGGCTGCAGACCGTGAGCAAAGATAAGAGCCCAACAATGCGATCGACCACCACCGATACCACGGCGCGGACCTTATCGCCGCTGCAGCGGCGAACGATGAAGACGGCTTTGACAATATCACCGCCGGTCGCGCCGGGCAGCACGTTACTGCAGAAAAGCCCGATCCAGGCGAATCGCTGGGTTTCAAAAAATCCCACCCCCAGTCCATTGGCGCGCATCAGCCACCACCAGCGTGAATTGACGATCACGACAAAGCTGAAAAATGCAGCAGCACCAAGCAGAAACAATGGAACATTGAGATTAGAGAAATAGGTCAGGATACCCGGACTGAGGTTGACGGCGGGCTGACCATCGGTACCGGTCAGTTGAAGGGGTTTCGGAGCAGATTCACCATCCGCGCGAAAAAGAACAGGATCGGTATCCCACGGGCCGATAATCTCGCCGAAGACGGTCTCTTCATGGCCGCCTTCACTGGTGACGATCGTGTAGCTGTCATGCCAGTCTATCGCGACATAGATAACCCCCAGCAAAACGGCAACCACTAGAAATTTCAACGAGATGATAAGGCGTTTATTCATGGGGCTAAATCTTAATAGACTTGCTACAGGTGGTCGCAGCAAGTTCTAGATAAGGGTATAGAGTACGTGGTTCTTCTATGCTCACACGATTGCGGGATGAATTCTAACGGTTGAGCGGTTTCCGTGCGGAGGCCGGTTCGGGCATTAGTCACACGGGTTGAAATTGTGATATGAACGTGTCAAATTGTGGTGATGGTAAGCGTCAGTTTTGGCGCGTAATCTGTAGAATTGAAGCCAGCTAGAGGAGAAGGTGAGATGCTGAAATCGCTCCATATTGACCCGGGCAAATGTACCGGTTGCCTGCAATGTGAGATGGCCTGTTCATTTGAGAATGAAGGTGTGTTCAACCCGGCAAAGTCTCGAATTAAAGTCTTTACTTTTCACCACGAGGGCCGGTTTGTACCCTATACCTGTACCCAGTGTGCCGAAGCGTGGTGTATGCAGGCCTGTCCTGTAGATGCCATTGTGAATAATGCGGTTACGGGTTCAAAGGATGTTCTGGCCGATCGCTGCGTCGGGTGCAAGGTTTGCACGGTAGCTTGTCCTTTTGGAACCATAAACTACGATCAGGACAGTGGTAAGGTCATTAAATGTGATCTTTGCGGGGGTGATCCCGCATGTGCCAAAGCCTGCCCGACAGAAGCGATTACCTATATTAACGCCGATCAGACAGGTCTCGAAAGAATGAGAGCCTGGGCGGCGAAAACAGACAATGCGCCACAGGCAACTGCGTAAGTCTACTCAGGAGAAAAGACATGGCATGGGCTAACAAAGTATTACGGGTCAACCTGAATGAAGGTACCTGCTCAAGTGAACCACTCAATATGGAGTGGGCGAAAGAGTATATCGGCCAGCGAGGTCTCGCGACGCGCTACATGGTAGAAGAAGTCGATCCAACCTGTGATCCGCTAGGTTCAGACAACAAGCTGATTTTTGCAACTGGCCCACTGACCGGAACGATGGCTTCAACGGGTGGCCGATACTCTGTGATTACAAAAGGACCATTGACCGGTGCAATTGCTTGTTCTAATTCAGGCGGTTATCTAGGTGCAGAACTCAAGTTGGCTGGTTGGGACATGGTGATCTTCGAAGGTAAATCGGCTGAGCCAGTCTATCTGTATATTGTGAACGAGTCGGCTGAATTACTTTCGGCCAGTGAGATCTGGGGCAAGTCTGTGTGGGAGACAGACGAGATCTTACATAAGACACACCAGGACACCCGCCTTCGAATTGCGGCCTGCGGCCGTTCTGCTGAGGCAGGTTGTCTCTACGCTGGGATCGTGAATGACTTGCATCGAGCGGCCGGTCGTTCCGGTGTCGGTACCGTGATGGCCTCAAAGAATCTGAAAGCAATCGCTGTCATTGGCACCCAGGGTGTCGGCAATATTAAAGATCCCGCGCGGTTCATGCAGACTACCGCAGAGCAAAAGAAGGTATTGGTTGATCATCCCGTAACAGGCACAGGCCTGCCTACACTGGGTACCCAGGTCCTGATGAATGTCATCAACGAGACGGGCGCATTGCCCACACGCAACATGCGCGAAGTCCAGTTTGAAGGCGCTAATAATATTTCAGGAGAACAGATGCTGGAGCCTCGTGAGAGAGATGGAAAACCAAATTTGACCACTAACGCTGCGTGTTTTGCGTGCACAATTGCCTGTGGCCGAATTTCGACCATTGATCAGGGCCATTTTACAGTTGAAAACAAGCCCCAATACTGGGGTAACTCCGGTGGCTTGGAATATGAGGCAGCCTGGGCATTGGGAGCCGATACTGGTGTAGACGATCTGGATGCGTTGACCTATGCCAACTTCGTGTGCAATGAGGATGGTTTTGATCCGATCTCGTTTGGCGCGACGTTGGCTGCTGCCATGGAACTCTACGATATTGGCGCAATCACCAAAGAAGACACTGGCGGCATGGAACTCAAATTTGGATCTGCCGAAGCGCTGGCCTGGAGTGCTGAAAAGGTAGCGACGGGTGAAGGATTTGGTGCTGATCTGGGCCTAGGTTCGAAACGACTGTGCGAGAAATATGGCCATCCTGACCTGTCGATGACTGTGAAAGGTCAAGAGTTCCCCGCATACGATCCCAGAGCTATTCAGGGTATGGGTCTGACCTATGCAACATCAAATCGGGGCGCGTGTCACTTGCGAAGCTATACAGTGTCATCAGAGATCTTGGGCATACCTGAGAAAACTGATCCCTTGGTCACGGAAGGAAAGGCGGGATTGGTCAAAGCATTTCAGGATGTTACGGCGGCTTGGGATTCAACTGGCCTTTGCCTGTTTACTAGTTTTGCCTGGTCACTAGAGAATGTCGCACCACAATTGGATGCTGCATGTGAAGGTGAGTGGACGGCGGATCGACTGATGGAAACCGGCGAGCGAATTTGGAATCTCGAGCGTGAGTTCAACAATAGAGCCGGTCTGACGTCAGCGGACGATACATTGCCTAAGAGGTTACTGGAGGAGGCTGCTAAGACCGGTCCGGCAGAAGGCAAGGTATGTGGGCTCGACGAAATGCTACCAGAATACTATGAGATGCGTGGTTGGACAAAAGACGGCCAGGTGACGGACGAGACCCGCTCCCGTCTCGCTCTGCCCGGCTAAGCCTTAAAATTTATTGGTAAACCACCAGGGCGGTTATAGCCGCCCTGGTGTTCTTCGCAAGGAGTCACAATGCGTCACGTTATTATCGGTGCGGGTCCTGCGGGCGTAGTCGCGGCCGAAACTCTTCGTGGCCTAGATTCTCAATCAGAAATCCTCCTGATTGGCGATGAGCCAGAGCCACCTTACTCGCGAATGGCGATTCCCTACTGTTTGATCGACATGATCAAAGAGGAGGGAACCTACCTGCGAAAGTCTGAAGGTCATTACGATAAACTTAATGTCGAAGTCATTCAGGATCAGGTTACTGACCTCGACTCGGACAAGCAGAGTCTAACGTTGGCATCAGGTGGCAGTCAGGCTTATGACCGTCTGCTGATCGCGACCGGTTCCCATCCGACGTCACCACCTATTGAGGGTATAGAACTGCCAGGTGTGCACTCGTGCTGGACGTTAGAAGACGCCCGACACATCGCAGATCGTGCAACGCCGGGGTCAAACGTTATGCTCATGGGCGCAGGATTTATCGGTTGCATAATCCTGGAAGCGTTGGCAGCGCGTGAGGTCAACCTCACCGTGGTGGAGTTAGAGAACCGTATGGTGCCGCGCATGATGAACGAGGCATCTGGGGGATTGATTAAACGCTGGTGTGAGAGCAAAGGTGTGCAGGTTCTGACGTCGACCCGAGTGGAAGGAATCAGCACTTCCAATGGTTCTCATTCTCTTGATGTCAGTCTCTCTACTGGTGAAACGTTACAGTCCGACTTAGTCATTTCTGCAACGGGTGTGGCACCGAACGCATCGTTTGTCAAAGGCACCAGTATTGAAGTCGATCACGGCATATTGGTAAACGATCAGTTGCAGACCAGCATTGAAGGCATATTTTCTGCCGGTGATGTTGCCCAGGGTCGTGATTTTTCGACGGGTGAATTCAGTGTTCAAGCGATTCAGCCAACCGCGGTCGAGCATGCCAGAATTGCTGCCATTAATATGTCAGATGGACACGAATCGAAGCATCAAGGCAGTCTGAATCTTAATGTGCTGTCAACCATGGGACTCATCTCGGCATCCTTTGGAGCGTGGGAAGGTGTTGACGGTGGTGATTCGGCTGAGTTGTCTGAGCCCAACGGATATCGTTACCTGAATCTCCAATTCGAAGACGACGTTCTGGTAGGTGCTCACTCGCTTGGATTAACCGCTCAAGTGGGTGTCCTCCGAGGAATGATCTGCAGTAGCCTACACCTGGGTGTATGGAAAGAGCGTTTGATGAGTAATCCGCTCAATCTAGTACAGGCGTACGTTGCGGCGACACAAGGCGTTGGTCTGACGGCCAAAGCTTCAGGGTAGTCAACGAACGTAGATTTAAGGTGTTTAGGTTTGCGGGTCACTTTCAAACTATTCGCAGGTCTTGCTGAGTTTCTACCACCAGACGCGGTTAAAAATGTTGTGATACTTCAGGTACCAGAAGGGACTTCTGTGAGCGCGTTGATAAAGCAGCACCGTCTACCGCCCGAATTGGTTCACTTGGTTCTGGTAAATGGGGTATACCAGGATTCTGCTGTTCGGGATGAGGTCTGCTTACAGGATGGAGATGCTTTGGCTATATGGCCGCCGGTAGCCGGTGGTTAAGTCGCCAGACGTGAGTTCGACGGTAGAGGTGGTACGGCTGTCTCGCGAGATGGGCTACACACACAAGGATTTTTTCAAGTTTTTTGAGCCACTGGCAAAGCAGTGGTTGTGTAATATCTCTACGCTGGGTGTTGACGTGACGTATGATGGAGGTAGAGTGTTAATTCGCCTTGGCTCAGAAGGACAGCGAAAAATTGCATCGATTGTTTTGCCTAAAACCCAAGTCATCTTCGAGTTTCATAATCTAAATCATGAGCAGCAAGAACGTTTTATATACAGATTTGATCTGGTATTTCGCCGCGGGGGCGGTTAATCCGAGATTAGGACAATGACGGAAATTGCACCCTATTCGGCTAAGGATGCACTGGGTCGTACCATCCGCGATCTACGCATCTCGGTTACGGACCGCTGTAATTTTCGTTGTGTGTACTGCATGCCCAAGGAAGTTTTCGGTCCGGGTTATGAATTTGTGCCCAGGGATAAGCTGTTGCGATTGGAGGAGATTGCACGGATTGCAAAGGTATTTGCAGCGTGTGGTGTGAAGAAGGTTCGGATCACAGGCGGCGAGCCGATGATTCGCCGGAATCTGGAACATCTGATCGAAATGATTGCATCGATCGAAGGCATCGATGACATCAGCATGACCACCAACGCGTCACTGATGACCAAAGGCCGCGCTGTCGCGTTAAAAGAGGCAGGTTTGAAGCGTGTTACTGTAAGTCTGGACGCGCTTGATGAGGAAACCTTCAGAACGGTATGTGATGTTGACTTCCCGGTTTCGCGAGTCCTTGAGGGGATCCACAATGCCCAGCAGGCAGGTTTTGAAAATATTAAGGTCAATGCTGTGATCAAGCGTGGGCTTAATGAACACAGTGTTCTGCCGCTGGCTCGCTATTTTCATGGTACTGGTTCAATCTTGCGGTTTATCGAGTATATGGATGTGGGTTCGACCAACAATTGGAAGCTTGATGAGGTTGTGTCAGCCAGTGAACTGGTTGCCACGATTAATCAAGAGATGCCGATCGAACCGCTGTTTCCTAACTACCGGGGTGAAGTCGCAAAGCGTTGGCGCTACGCGGACGGGGGTGGGGAAGTCGGATTTATTACCTCCGTCACCGAGTCTTTCTGTGGGGACTGCTCTAGGGTACGGTTGTCGGCGCTAGGACAGATCTACACCTGTCTGTTTGCCACCGAAGGATACGACATTCGTGATCCGCTTCGCGTGGGTGTCAGCGATCAGGATCTGCTTGAAATCGTACGCAGGCTGTGGGGCAAGCGGGAGGATCGTTACTCTGAGCTCCGGGGACAGATTCCAGTCAACGTTTTTTCACAGCCCAAGGTCGAGATGTCCCATATTGGCGGCTGATTGGTCCGCAAAGCCGATTTTCTGACAGCCCAGTACCTTGTCAGTAAGCGGGTCGATCCTGACAGGCGGGACACTTTTCATTCCTTGGCAGCGTAATGGTCTGCCATTCCATGGCAATGCCGTCTCCCTGTAAGATGCTGATGTAGCACCACTTTTCCATCTCAGTCTTCTATTGGCCACATATATGCCACAAATTATTACAACACTGCGGTTTGGGTTTAAGAAAGCGGGATGAAACGTATTAATTTCGGCTTCACCCTTATAGAGCTGATGATCGTAGTGGCGATCATTGGAATACTGGCGGCTATAGGGATACCGCAATATCAGAACTATGTCGCACGGGCGCAAGTGGCGGAAGCGCTAGCATTAATTGCTCCCGCTAAGCTCGGTGTTGCCGAGTATTACAGTACGAATGGCGAAATGCCTCCAGAAGGATCCAACATCGAAGATATAACAGGTTTAGAAGCTGTAGATCTTGAGGGCTCATATGTTTCCGGTGTAGAGTGGATGAGTGCCGCAAGTCCATTAGACTCAGCAATCGTAGTGGTATTCAAGTCAGACGCACATACCGAACTTGCTTCGACACTTTTCTTAGTGTGGGCACATGTAGCGCTCTAGGAGTCTCGGTATATTTCCAGAAGGAAAACGTCAAAATCACACAAGGAACTCTGAAATCATATAAGTTGATAAATGAAAGTGGTAAAGAGATGGATTTTCAATTCTGTGCAACCTGTGGCAGTACATTACTTTGGGATATTGAATTGCCCCTTGATCTAATTGGTACTTCGGGTGGTGCCCATGATCCGGCTACATTCTGGTATAGCGTTGACCGAGAAGTCTTT